>CALAJK010000009.1 GCA_937922795.1 uncultured Anaerolineae bacterium | reverse complement strand
GGATTGACAGCTACTGTTTCCATCGCTTTTTTGGTGAGGTCTATCCTGGACAGCCCCAACCGCCCCGGCAGATGACCATGGAGGATTTCCTGGCTTTTGCCAAGGAGTTGGGCGTCGATGGCGTGTCGCTGGAGTCCTGCTTCTTCCCCAGCATGGACCCGGCCTGGTTTGCGGACTTGAAAGCTCAGCTTGACAACTACGGTTTCGACAGGGTGTACGCCTGGGGGCATCCTGACGGCTTAGAGGCGGGCAAGAATCGCAGCGCGTTTGAGGATATGGTCGCGCAGATTCCCAATGCGCAGAGGATCGGCGCGGATGTGATGCGCGTGGTCGGCAGCAGCTTGATGTTCCGCCATGAGCCGCACCAGCCGCAGCTCGAGATCCTGGCGCAGTGGTTCAAAGAAGCTGTCAAAGTGGCTGAAGATCACGGCGTAAAACTGGCGGTGGAGAACCATATTGACTACACCGCCGATGAGTGTGTATGGCTGATCGAAACGGTCGGTTCGCCGTACTTCGGCCTGAATTTTGACACTGGCAACTTCGTGCGCCTGCTGGACGATCCTATCGAGGGCATGAAGAAGCTGGCGAAGTACACCTTGGCCACCCACATCAAAGACCTGAAGGTGCGCAAAGGCGTACCGGTGACAGAATGGTATTTCTTCTCCAGCACGCCGGTGGGCGAAGGCATTGTGGATAATCTGAAGCTGGCGCAGCTCCTCAAAGATGCGGGTTACAAGGGTTTCCTGGCGGTTGAGATCGATCATCTGCACCCAGACTACAACTACGATGAGCACGCCGCGGTGCGCCAGAGCGTACAGGAACTCAAGCGCATCGCCAGCCAGCTAAGCTGATCTAACCAGCCTGGCAGAGGAGACCTGAGCCATGACCAAAACAATGAATGTCGCCATCATCGGCACCAAGTTCATGGGCAAGGCGCACAGCCATGCCTGGAAGAGCGCGCCGAATTTCTTTGACGTCCCGATCCGGCCGGTGTTGAAAGTCGCCTGCGGCACCGATGAACCGTCGCTCAAAGCGTTCGCCGAGCGCTGGGGGTGGGAGGAATACAGCACGGACTGGCGAGCAGTCGTCGCCCGTGACGACATCCATATTGTAGATATTTCGGTGCCGCAGTATCTACACCACGACATCGCCATCGCCGCCGCCAAAGCTGGAAAGCACATCTTCTGTGAGAAGCCGCTGGCGATGGACGTGGCGCAGTCGCGCGCCATGCTCAAGGCGGTGCAGGACGCCGGCGTCGTACACTATCTAAACCACAATTACCGGCGCGTGCCGGCGGTGATGCTGGCCAAGCGGCTCATTGATGAAGGCAAGATTGGCCGCATCTTCCATTGGCGCGGCTGCTATTTGCAATCGTGGATCACTGACCCGAACTTCCCGCTGACCTGGCATCTGCGCAAGGAGACGGCCGGATCAGGCCCGCACGGCGATCTGAACTCGCACAGCATTGATCTGGCGCGGTTCCTGGTGGGCGATATCAAGAGCGTGGTCGGCATGACCACCAACTTTATCAAAGAGCGTCCGCTGCCGGGCGCCGGCGCGGCCACGTTCAGCGCCGGCGCTGCTACCGCTGCTGAAAAAGGCGAGGTGACCGTCGAGGACGCCGCCTTCATGGTAGTGGAGTTCGAGAACGGCGCGCTGGGTTCGTTCGAGGTCACCCGCTTCGCGCCGGGGCGCAAGAACTACAACTATTTCGAGATCTACGGCAGCAAGGGCAGCCTGATCTTCGACCTGGAGCGCATGAACGAACTCCAGTATTTCTCAGAGGACGATCCCAACTATGCTCAGGGGTTCCGCACCATCCTGGCCACCGAGTCAGTGCACAGTTACATCGCCAACTGGTGGCCGCCGGGGCACATCATCGGCTATGAACACGAGTTCACTCACGCCGTGGTAGATTTCCTGAAGGCGGTAGACAGCGGCGGCGTCATCCGGCCAAACTTTGAAGACGGGCTGGCTGAGATGCGCGTGCTGGAAGCCGGTTTGAAGTCGGCGGCTACCGGCCAGCGCGTGAGTGTGGCGGATATCTGAAGCCGCCTCAATTTGTGAGTTAGCGGGCCTGCCTCGCTCCAGCGTGACGCCAGCGATGGGGCAAGGCAGGCGCCAGCGCACGATTGCCGGCGCACCATTGACGGGCGCGGCTGAGGATGAGCGGATATGAGGGGGGGCAACAACGATGAAAGCCCGTTTGGTTCCGGTTTATTTTCAGAGCGGCAGGGACGAAGACTACAACCGCCAGCTCAACGCGCTGCGCACGCTGCTCGCCGACGAAGCCGACATCATGGAGCCTGTGGCGCTGGGCGCCGCGCTGCCAGAAGCAGACGCGGTCGTCTTCCCTCAGATGCTCGGCGATGCTTTCAATCAGCTTGAGCATATTCGAGCGATTGATCTGCCCCGGCTGGTGATCACTTCCGAGTTCGGCACCATGTCCATGTGGGACTGGGAGATCCGCAGCTACCTGCGCAGCCAGGGGATTGAGACCATTGCGCCCTACAACCTGGATCAGACCCGCAAGATCATGCGGGCGCTGCAGGTGAAACGCGGTCTGCGGCGGGCGAAGTTTGTGGTCTTCCAAGACAACCCTGGTGCTGGCTTTCAGGCCAGCATCTTCAAGCGGTTCTACTGGTGGGAAGACGCGGCCACGCGCCGGATGTTCGAAAAGTTCGGCATCCGCGTCGTCAAGAAGAGTTTCAAAGAGATGGGCGCGGCGGCCCAGCAGATACCTGACAGCGAAGCCGAAGCCGTGTGGCAGGCCTGGCGCAGCCGTCTCAACCTGGGGGCGATCAGCGAGCGCCAGCGCAACAGCGCGCTGAAGGTCTACATTGCGCTCAAGCGTGAATTAGAGGCGGACGCCGATATTCAGGGGATGGGCATCAACTGCCTGAACGAGTCGCATTTCTCCGATACGACGCCGTGCCTGGCGTGGAACATGCTCTACGAGGAAAAAGGGTTGATCTGGGGCTGCGAGGCCGACACGGTCTCGATGCTCACCAAGCACATTCTGCACAAATCGCTGGGCGTGCCGATCATGATGACCAACCTGTACCCGTTCCTGATGGGGCAGGCCGCCCTCAAGCACGAGCGCATCGCCGCATTTCCTGACGTGCCGGAGCCGGAAAATCATATCTTGGTTGCGCACTGCGGCTATTTGGGCGTGCTGCCGCAGTCGTTCGCGACCGAGTGGACGCTGCGCTCTAAAGTCCTGGCGATTGTGGACGATAACGCCACGGCCATTGATGCGCGGCTGCCAGAAGGACCGATCACGATGGCCAAGCTCCAGCCAACGTTTGACACGCTAACTGTGGTCGAGGGCGCTCTGGAGGGCTATGCCCAGTATCCGGGCTCGGATTGTGTGAACGGCGGCGTCATCCGAATACCGGACGGGCATAAACTCATGGATCGGCTGTCGTCGCATCATATGCTGCTGATGACCGGCCATAACCGGGTAGATATTCAGATGATCGCCAGCATCTTCAGCTTGAATCTTGAGGTGCTGTGAGTCCGGCTGCCCGTGTGGATCGTCACAGCCGAAAATAGTTACGTTTAGATTTTGGGACGTATCACGATGTTGCCTCAACCTGAAACGCTCACCGCCCAGCAGACGCCCATCCTCGAAATGCGCGGCATCACCAAGCATTTTCCCGGCGTGATCGCGCTACAAGATGTGAGCTTCGACTGTGTGCCGGGCGAAGTTCACGCGCTGGTGGGAGAAAATGGCGCCGGCAAGTCCACGCTGATGAAGATCCTGTCCGGCGCTTACCGCCCGGACGCCGGTGAACTGGTGGTTCGCCAGCGGCCTGTCGTTTTCGACCATCCGCAGGCGGCGCAGCAGCACGGCATCAGCATCATCTACCAGGAGTTCAACCTGCTCCCGTACCGATCGGTCGCGCACAACATCTTTCTGGGGCGCGAGCCGATGCGCGGTCAGATGGTAGACGAGCGCCGTATGGTGCAGGATACCGCCGCGCTGCTCGAAGAACTGAGCGTGAAGATCAACCCGACGGCGCTGGTCTCCAACCTGCGCGTGGCGCAGCAGCAGGAGGTGGAGATCGCCAAGGCGCTGTCGCTGAACGCCGACATCCTCATCATGGATGAGCCGACGGCGGCGCTCTCCCTGCACGAGGTGGACAGCCTGTTGGAGCTGGTGCTGCGATTGAAGCGGCGCGGCGTGACCATCGTCTACATCTCACACCGGCTGGATGAGATATTTCGCATCGCTGATCGGGTCACCGTCCTAAAAGACGGCCGGGTGGTGACCACCGCGCCTATTGCTGAGGTGACTCGCGATGATCTGGTGCACCTCATGGTGGGGCGCGAGTTCGACACTTATTTCCCGCCCAGAGCGCGGCCAGAAGATATCAAGGGCCCAATCCTTGAACTGCGTGGTGTGTCCTCGGGCAGCTCGCTCAAAAATGTGTCGCTGACGCTCAGGCGCGGCGAGATTGTGGGGTTGGCCGGATTGGAGGGTTCTGGCCGCACTTTTCTGGCGCGGGTTTTGTTCGGCGTCGAGCGCCTGGACAGCGGCACTATCTTGTTAGACGGCCAGCCAGTGCGTTTTCGCAATCCTCAACAAGCGATCGCTGCCGGCGTCGGCTTCATCAGCGATGATCGTAAAGCCGAAGGGCTGGTGCTGCCGCTGTCTGTCCGCTGGAATATGGCCCTGCCCAGCCTGAACCGACGCCAAAAAATGGGTTATATCCAGCGCAGCGCTGAGCGCAGTATGGTACAGATGCTGAGCGAGTCGCTTGATCTGCGCGCTGCCGGCGCCGACCAGGAAGTGCAGTACCTGAGCGGCGGCAACCAACAGAAGGTAGTGTTGGCGAAGTGGCTGGCTACCCAGGCCTGCCTCTTGATTTTCGACGAGCCAACGCGCGGCATTGATGTAGGGGCGAAAGCCGGCATTCACCAGTTGATGCGGCGTCTGGCATCGCAGGGGGTGGGCATTCTCATGATCTCATCCGAACTCCCCGAAGTGCTGGGCATGAGCGACCGGATATTGGTCATGCGGCAGGGGAGCGTCGTGGCGGAGTTCCCAGGCGAGACCGCGACCGAGGACATGATTATGAAGGCTGCTACCGGTCTCACTACCAATGGGGCCAATGGCGCAGAAGGAGCCGAGGTATGAGCGCCATCGCGCAAACACAGCGCCGCGCCGGCGCCTTTCTAAACGTGCTGCAGACTAACCCAACGTTGGGCGTCTACGCTGTGCTGGTCATCATGCTGGTGGCCTGCGCCCTCTTCGTGCCGGGGTTTGCTTCCTCAGATAACCTGATCAATATCTTGCAGCGGTCGGTCGCCCTGTCGTTGGTGTCGTTCGGCCAGACCTTTGCCGTCGTGGGCGGCTCGCTCGATCTGTCAGTGGGCAACGCTATCAGCGCGATGGCGGTGATGACCTCCCTGGTCATGGCAGGTCGGGTGGAGATGATGATCCCCACAGTGATTCTGGTGATCGCCGTGGGGATGTTCATCGGGCTGCTCAACGGCCTGATCGTGACCCGCCTGCGGGTCAATCCGTTCATCGCCACGTTGGGCATGAGCCTGTTCATCCAGGGGGTGTTGTTCTCTGGCTTCGACAATTTCGCCGGCAGCGTGCCGCGTGAATTTGAGTTTCTGGGTTACAGCACGGTTGGGCCGATTCCGGTCGGCGTGATCTTCATGCTGCTGGTGGCGCTGGGTGCCTACTTCTTACTGCGTCATACGCGGTTCGGGTATCACCTGTATGGGACGGGCGGCAGCGCTGAAGTGGCGCGTCTATCCGGCGTCCGCACCGGAAGGGTGCTGATCATCGCCCATGTGCTGACCGGGTTGGGGGCGGCGCTGACGGCCATCTTCATCGCCAGTCGTCTGCGGGCAGGCGCTCCGTGGGTCGGGCAGGGGTTTGAGTTGGAGTCGATTTCGGCGGTCGTGGTGGGGGGCGCGCCTCTATCCGGTGGCCGCGGCGGCATCTGGGGGACGCTGGCGGGCGTGCTCATCTTGTCGATCCTGAGCAACATTTTCAACATCCTGAATGTAGGCGCGTTCGCGCAAGATGTGCTGCGCGGCGCGATCCTGATCGCTGTCGTGGCGTTCTACACGGCCAGGATACGCCGGTAGCAGTAGAGAGATAGACACATGGAATCGACGTTTTCGACGACCCAGACACCCATCGGCCAGCGCCTGCGCCGGCTGCTCAGCAAAGTGCCGGTCATCCTGATCGTCCTGCTGGTGGTGCTCATTCTGATTGCGCTGGTGGCGCCCACTTTTTACCGTCCGGTGGCGCTGCTCAATTTCCTGAAGCGCGCGGCGCCGATCATCGTGGTGGCGATAGGCCAGATGTACGTCATGCTCAGCGGTGAGTTCGATCTGTCGGTTGGCTCGCTGATCACCGTGTGCGCGGCGGTGGCGGCCAATGTCATCAATAACAATCCCGACAATCTCGCTCTGGCATTCGTTTGGGTATTTGGCATCGCCATCGTGGTAGGGCTGATCAACGGGTTGATCGTGACCCGCCTTAATGTGCCGTCCTTCGTGACCACGCTGGGCATGCTGTTGGTGCTGCAGGGCGCGATTTCGATCTACACGCGCGGCGCCCCACAGGGCGGCATCACCGACAACTTCCGGGTCTTTGGGCGTGGCAATATCGAAGGCACCGAGATCCCGTATGCCTTCGTCATCATGCTGCTGGTCATCGCCATCGGCGTGTATCTCATGCATTTCACGACGTTCGGGCGGCGCGTGTATGCTGTGGGCGGCAACCCAGTGGCGGCGCGTTTGTCGGGGGTCAACGTTGGCCGGATCAAGACGACAGCCTTTGTGCTGTCGGCGGTGCTGGCAGCGGTCGGGGCAGTGTTGATCGCCGGCTTCAGCGGCGTGTCGTCGTTGAGTGTGGGCCAGGGATACGAATTTCAGTCTATCTCGGCCATTGTGCTCGGCGGCGTAGCGTTGGGCGGCGGGCGAGGCAATATCGCTGGCGCGGTGATGGGCGCGCTCACCCTACAAGCCATGTTCTCTTTGCTCAATTTTCTCGGTTTTCCGCTGCCGATCCGTTTGAGCGTACAAGGTCTCATCATCATTGGCGCGGTGGCCATCGCCGCCCGGCGCGGACGGACGTAATCATTCCTCGTTGGTCAGTTTCATCGGTGCAGAGTGAAAGGAAATGCTTATCGGTACCATCTGATTTCAATCGAAGCTCACACCAATATCCCCGTCGATGCGAGAAATCAAGGAGATTTCAATATGCGTAAGTTCCATATAGCAGCCTTTTTCCTGTTTGTCGCTCTGCTGCTCACTGCGGTTGTGGTCGCCCAGGAGGAGAATCCTTTCCTGACGATGGGTGATATGGAGCGCCAGCTCGCCCAGCTTGAGATGGAGCCGGTGGGGCCGGAAGGCAAGCCGTGGGAGCAGATGCTGGAGCCCATTGAGATGGTGGATACCAGCATGTACGCCAAGGAAGCGCCCTGGCGGGTATGCTTCTCGAACGCCTCGGTTGCCAATAGCTGGCGTGTGGTGGGCAATGCGGTGATGCAGTATGAGGTCACCCAGCATCCGGAGATCGGCGAGTTCATCGTCACTGATGCCCAGGAAAAGCCAGAAAAGCAGATCAGCGACATCGAGGATCTGCTGACCCGCAACTGTGATATTCTGATCGTTTCCCCCGCCACGACCGAAGCGCTGACCCCGGCGGTCGAGAAAGCGGCTGCGACCGGCATCCCGGTGGTCGTGTTTGATCGCGGCGTCAATACCACCGACTACACCACCTTCATCCACCCGATCGGCGGGTTCGCCTTCGGCGCGGTCGGCGCTCGCTGGCTGGCCGAGGAACTGGGCGGCGAGGGCAACGTGCTGGCGCTGCGCGTGCTGCCAGGTGTGGACGTGCTCGAAACCCGCTGGCAGGCGGCCAAGTCTATCTTCGACGAGTATCCTGGCATCAACGTGGTCGGTATGGAATTCAACGAGTCCGACCCGGCCAAGGCCAAAGCCATCGTGCTGGACTACCTGGAGCGCTTTGAAATCAACGGCATTTGGACGGATTTCGGCGGTGTGAGCGCGGCGGCGGCTGAAGCGTTCGTGGACTTCGGCGTAGATGTGCCGCCGATCACGGGCGAAGACTTCAACGGCTGGCTGAAGGCCTGGCAGGCTAACGGCTACAAGAGCATCTCTCCCACGTACCCGACCTTCCAGTGGCGGACGGCCATCATCGCCGCGGTTCGCATCCTGAAGGGCGAAGAAGTGCCGAAGGAATGGGTGCTGCCGCAGCCGGTCATCACGGCCGAAAATCTCGATCAGTATGCGCGCCCTGACCTGCCCGATGGCCACTTCGCCATGTGCGGCTGCAACGAGATCGAGGGCTTTCTGGAGGAGCTGTGGGGTAGCTAGCACGTCCCCACCCTCCCTCTGTAAGCAGTTGAACACGGGGCGGGTATGCAGCCCGCCCCGGCAGCACTCCTCTCTAAAACTGCATTGTGTGCAGGAGAACCCCCATGATCGAAATTGGTTTCCACACAGACGCTTTCAATAGCAGCTACTGGAGCTTCGAACAGTGCCTACAGTGGGCGCAGAAGAACGACCTGCACTATATCGAATGCGGCACCATTGACGGCGTGAGCTGGATTCACGGGCTCGGCTATCAACCGCATGTAGCCCTGTGGGAAGACCCGATGGCGCTGCGCCGCAAAATGGAAGATTATGGCGTGCGCTTCTCACAGCTCGATGCCGCCTTCCCGCTTTCGCTGCCTACCGGCTCGTCGTTAGGCGTCACGTATATCAATAACTCGATCCGCTGGGCCTATCTGGTAGGCTGCAACCGGATTGATACGACCGATGACCGATATGCGCCGCCTGGCATGACCGACGATCAGGCGATGGAGATGATGAAGCGCCCCTATGGTATGGTGCTTGAGACGGCGGCGCGCTACGACATCATCATCAACATTGAACCACACGGCTATTACACGACGAAGCCAGAATTTATGGCGCGTATGCTGGACTTCTTCGACACGCCGTATCTGCGGATGAATATGGATACGGGTAATACGTTCATCGCTGGCCAGGATCCGGTTGCGTTTCTGGATCGTTTCAAACACAAGGTTAGCCATGTCCATGTCAAAGACGTCAGCCAGTCGCTGGCGGCTTCAATGCGCGGCGAACTGACCGGCATTGCTGTGAGCCATACGGCTATCGGCGATGGCGTTAACGTGGACAACATCAAGAAGTGTTTCGATATTCTGGTTGAGATCGGCTATGACGGCGTTGTCAGCATTGAGTGCGAAGGGCAGGGCGGCCCGATGATCGAGCGCAGCCTAGCCTGGGTGCGCGAACTGGTGGCGGATGCCAACCGACGAATCGCGGCGAAAGCCGGCTGAAGCTAAAAGGAGCTGATGAAAGCTATGGGCAATATCTTGCTGGGCATCAACATGGAATTTGTGCGCCATCACGACAAGCCATTCGAGTGGGGCGTGGCCAAAGCCGCCGAGATCGGCTACCAGTACATCGAGCCGATGGTTCATTGGGGGCGCGAGCTGCTGAGCGAAGCGCGTTACTTCCACAGCGTTTCGATGTACGACGACCCGCTGTGGGTGCGGGAATTGTGCGACAAACATAACGTCAAACTGTCTGGCCTTTCCAGCCATACGCCGCTGTGCAAACCAGAGATCAGCGTAGAGTATCTGAAGCAGGCCATCCGCTGGGCGGCGGATGCCGGGGCGCCGGTGGTCAATACCGATGAAGGCCCCAAACCGCATTGGACGACCGAGGAGATGGACTTCGTCCTGATGAAGTACACGCTCACCGAGGCGGCTATGGTGGCGGAGCGGCACGGCATTCTCATCGGTCTGGAGCCTCACCAGCAGTACAGCAAGACGCCCGATGGTCTGGATCGGATTTACAGTTTGGTGAAGTCGCCCAACATCGGCATCAATTACGATACGGGCAACAGCTATCTGGCCGGCGGCTCGGATCCCTACGAGTGGTTGCAGCATGTCCTGGGCCGGCTGGTGCACCTGCATGCTAAAGATATCAGCATGCAGCAGAGCGAAGCGGAACGGGGCAAGACGACCGGCACGCCGGTAGGCTGCGCCTGCGGAGAAGGCGTTGTGGACTGGCAGCGCGTGATCAGCATCGTCAAGGGAGCCCCGCGCGACATCGTGTTTAGCGTTGAGTGCGGCACGGTGGATGAAGCGATCCGCAGCTTCGAGTATCTGACCAAGCTGCTGTAGCCCGGGGCTTACGCCGGTCTCCTGCGCCAGAATGACCCTGCTAATGGTGCATGACCTCATCAAGGTGGGTTGGGCTGCGCTGAGGCCGCCATGATCCACATTTCGGCGCTGCCCAGCCCGTTTGTCGTCAGGTTTAGGGTATCACCTGTGGCAGCAGCACGATGCCTGGCGCGGCCAGCGCGCCGGCAACGGCTTCCCTCTGCGCTTGTCTGAACACGGCGGCGCTGGCGCATTCCACATGGCCGCAGCAGTTGATTTGCGATTTCGCCCCCTGTTATACTGGCAGCCATGCGCGCAAAGAGCCTGCTCAACCTAGTTGGCGACCGGCTGCACAGTCTGCCGCTGCTTGTCCTGTACCTGACCGATGGCTGTAACAGCCGGTGTGTGACCTGCGACATCTGGCGCAGCCCGCGCCGGAACATGCGTCCAGAACTGGTAGATGAACTGCTCGAGGCCTGCCGCGAGCTGCAGGTGAGTTGGGTGCTGCTCAGCGGGGGCGAGGCGATGCAGCATCCGCACTGGCCGGAGATCGCGCGCCGTTTTCGTGATGTGGGGGCGCGCGTCATGCTGCTGACGAACGGCCTGCTGCTCGCCCGCCAGGCGGCGCAGGCGGCGTCCAGTCTGGATGAGGTGATTGTCAGCCTGGACGGGGGCAGAGCCGAGACCTACGCCGCCATTCGCGGCGTAGATGGGCTGGCGCGCGTGCTGGAAGGCATTCAAGCCGTGCGCGCCAGCGGCGCGCCGGTGACCACCCGCACGACGCTGCAAAAGCTGAATTTCCGTGAGATGCCGGCCATCATCCAGGCGGCGCGGGCCGCCGGCGTCAACCGCATCAGCTTCCTGGCGGTAGATGTGAGCAGCGTGCACGCCTTCGGCCCGCGTTTCATAGCCAGCCGAGCAGAGTCTGATCCGATGGCGGTCGCGCTGTCTCCCGCCGAGGTGGTCGAATTCGCTCAAGTCGTTGAGCGCGTGATCGAGGACTTCGCGGACGATTTCGCCAGCGGTTTGATCGCCGAGCCGCCGGCCAAGCTGCGCCGGCTGGTGCAGTATTTCGCCGCGCTGAACGGAGATGAGGCGTTTCCCGTCCCGCGGTGTAACGCGCCGCATACCAGCGTCGTGGTTGAGGTAGATGGCTCCCTCCGCCCCTGCTACTTTCTGCCCGTCTTCAGCAGGCTGGGAGATGCCGGCGCGCCGCCGCTCGGCCAAGCGCTCAATCTGCCGGCAGCCCAGGCGCTGCGGCAGGCCTACCGAGCCGGGGAGCGTCCGGAATGCGCGCGCTGTGTGTGCCCGCTGTACAAAGGTCCGCGCGCGCTGCTGCGGATGTGAAGATGGGCATCATCCCCCTGGCGGTGTTCTTCGTCGCGCTCGCTTGCTTAGGGCGGCACTGCTTAGTGCTGTTTGGCCGGCTGAAAGGACCGATCTTGCACGAGTGCGAGAAATACGGCGGCGATGAGGCCTACTACTTGGCGCTGCTGCCGCTGCTGCTGTGGGGTGGGGTATTCATCATCACGCTCAGCACTTGGCTGTCGGCTTTGGCTGGCTTATCGTTTCCGCTGATGGGGCTTGGCGTGGTGATGATCCTGGGGGCGCTGGCAGGTTACAACAGCCCGACTGTGATGGCCCGATGGCATCGGCTGGTGCGGCTGCCGCGCTGGTATCATGAACTGCTCGACCGGACTGATCGTTATGAACGGCGGCGCATCGCCTATATGTGGCTGCGCCTGCCCTGGCGCGCGCGCCTGGCCTACAACGGTGATGATCGCGCCTTTTTCGTGTGGGTTGATTTGATCGTGATGGGCACGGTGCTGGATGAGGAAGACCCGGCGCTGACGCCAGGACGGGGATAGCGCGGGGATGTTCAAGCGCTGGCTGCGCCGCCCATCAACCCTACCGCTGCCGAGCGTCGCCGCCTATGCGCTGTGGGCGGGGCGCTACCCGCCGCATGCACACAACCCGCTGATGGAAGCTGAAGAGGCGGCAATGCGCGCGCTGCTGCCGAACTGCGCCGGTCAAGTCGTGCTGGATCTGGCCTGCGGGACGGGGCGCTACGGCCTGCTGGCGCTGGCCGGGGGGGCACAGCAGGTCATCGGCCTCGATAACAGCCCCGAAATGCTTCGGGCGGGCGCGCTGCGGCGGCGCGCCCTGGCCGAGATGGCGGCGCTGCCCTTGCCTGGCGGGTCGGTTGATGGGATTACGTGCGGTCTGGCGCTGGGGCATGTTCCCCATCTGGAGCCAGTCCTGGCCGAAATGAGCCGCGTCCTCAAAGCAGGAGGCTGGGCGCTGGTCAGCGATGTGCATCCGTGTCTGGCGGCGAGCGGGGCGCAGCGGACTTTCACCGCGCCCGACGGCCGGACAGTGGCAGTGGAGCACTACATTCACTGGTATGCCGACTACCACCGGGCTGCTGCCGCCGCCGGACTGCGTATTGACGACGTGCTTGAGCCCCGTCTGCGGGTCAAACCAGCCGCGGCCGGTTCGATGCCGGTGGTGATGGTCTACCGGCTGAGGAAACCCCGCGAGTTACTGCCTGGTTTTTGACGGACGCGCGATGAGGATGTAAACGCCAATCACGCCGGCGATGATGGCCGGAGGCAGACACAGCGAGATGAGCAGCCGGGCAAAGGTCTGGACGTTCAGCGCGCCTAAAGCCGTCCA
>CALAJK010000008.1 GCA_937922795.1 uncultured Anaerolineae bacterium | reverse complement strand
GTTGAAAGAACCGCCCCGCAGCACCCTAGGCTCTCCATTGCTATAGCCATCTGTAATCTCTGGATTGAGGTAGTCATTCAAGCACCATTCCCACAAATTACCCGCTACATCCAGCGCGCCGCAGGCCGCCGCGCCGTGCGGGTACATGCCCACCGCCGTGCTGCGATCCCCGATGCCCGCTTCGATGGTGTTGGCGCGCGGGTGGTCGTCCCAATTGCCCCATGGGTGGCGGCGGGCTTCCGCGCCGTTTTGCGCCATCCACTGCCACTCCCACTCGGTCAGCAGGCGGATTTGCCAGTCGGATGCCCTCACCCCCGTCCCCTCTCCCGAACGCCGCTGCGCGGCTGGGAGAGGGGAGGAAGCAACTCGACCCGATGGGGCATCCAGCGCCGTTTGAATGATGGCGCTGAGGACTTCTTCCAGGTGTGTGTAAAGCAGATCGTTGGGGAAACGCAGCACGCGCAGCCCTAACGCTTCAAGCTCCGCCTGACGGCGCGCATCCGCTTCGCCCTGTGTATCGTGAATGCCGCCATCCAGTTCGATCACCAGACGGTGTTCATAGCAGAAGAAATCGACCACATAGGTGGTGTGCGCAACCGGATGCTGGCGGCGAAACTTCAGTCCGCCCAAACGTCGATCCCGCAGGCATTCCCACAACAAATCTTCGGCTGGGGTTTCTCGCTGTCTTAATTCCCGCGCAATCTGCACCAGCACTTCGCTGGCTTTAGCCCGATACTCCCCCTTCAGCGCCATGTTTTCAAGCCCCTCTCCTAGCGCCGAAGGCGCGGTTGGGAGAGGGGTTTGGGGTGAGGGCAGCAGCCGCTCAAACAATCCCAGCTCCCGATACTTCGCATCCAGCCAGCGCGCAAACGCCACCGCCTGATACCACGAAACGGAGTCACGCGGATAGTTGTCATACTGCGCCACAGCCGCCTTCACTGGCTGCCGCTTGTAATCGTCTGGCATGCCATCCCACCAGCGTTCATCCTCAAAACCATCCGGGGCATCCAGAAACGCCTGAAACTGGCGGTAGGTGATGAGGTACTTGGCGACGTAAAAAGGTTGGACGGTGAATGTTTTGCCTGCAATCTTGATTTTGCCGCCAGGGGTCACGGGCAGCCAGGCAATGTCGGGGATGGCCCTCACCCCCGGCCCCTCTCCCGAACGCTGCGCTGGGAGAGGGGAGTCCCGTCCCTCTCCTTCGGGAGAGGGATTGAGGGTGAGGGCGACCACCCCCAGGCCGGGGCGCGTATCCCCGATCACTGCCAGGCGTTCGCCAATCCAGCGACGGCGCTTGTGATCGGTCGTGATGAGCGCAATCTCGCGCAGCAGGCGCGCCTGCTCCGGTTCGATAAAATCGCGCTCCACCTCGTTCAGTTCGGGGTGCAGGCGGTCTTGCATGGCGTACACCAGTACCAGCCGTTCCTGAGGCCAGCGTAGGTAGTCGGGGCGGCCTTTGGCCTGCCAGTCGTGGGCGGCGGCGCGCACCTGCCGCAGCAGGATCAGGTCTTCCTGCGCTTCGGCGATCCAATCCTTGAGGCGCTCCCATGACCGGAACAGCGCTTCGTGGGCGACTTCGACCTCTGCCCTCACCCCCGGCCCCTCTCCCCAACGCTGCGCTGGGAGAGGGGAGTTCCGTCCCTCTCCTTCGGGAGAGGGATTGAGGGTGAGGGCATCCACCACCAGCAGGCGCGCGTCCGTGAAGGCGCGCACCAGCGCCAGCTCCGCTTCGCCAAAGCGCCCGATGGGGCAGCGCTGACGGGTGGCCGTGCCGCGTTCGTCCACTGCCACCAGCTCGCGGAAGACGCGCCCCAGCAGCGCCTCTTTGTCGTCCAGCGGCAGCTCCTGAAAAGTCTGTTCGGCGCGCTTGCCGATCGCGCCCTGCACACCGCCGAGCGCCTCGTATGCGGCGAAAGTTAGACGTCGGTCGGCGTGTGACATGTGGTAGAGCGCGTCTAGAGCGTACGCCATCAGCGCCAGCGCGCCCGCGCCGCTGCCCGTATCCGCCTGAATGCGCTCCGGCAGCCCGTCCTCCCACGTCAGCCCCGCCCGTTCCGCCGGGCGCTTGATCATCTCCAGCAGCGCGCCCGGTGTCGGCGCGGCCAGCGGATAGGTCGCCTCTTTCAGCAGCGCTGCCAGCCTCGGCAGTTCCAGACAGTTGGCATAGAAGTCAGAGCGCATCGTCACGATGCAGCGCAGTCGCTTTGATGTCTGGATCGCCGTCAGCAGCGCCACGAAGGCTTCGCGTTCGGCGGCGCGCTCGTCCGGGATTAGCGTGAATAGTTCTTCAAACTGATCGATGAAGAAACAGATTTCTGCCCATGCCGGGGCGCGCGCCTCGCGCAGCAGCGCGTCGCAGATGTCGACCACAGCGGCCGGGTTGGCGCTGACGCTGTCGATGAAGCTCTGCTTGCGCTGCGGCAGTTCGAACGGATCCACGCGGTATTCGGGGAAGGCGTCCCGCAGCGCTGCGAACAGCGCCGCCAACAGACTGGCATCCTGTCCCGGCGTGAAGCGCACAAACCGCCAGTCCTTGCTGCCTGTCTCGCCGCTGACGATCGCGTTCGCCTTCAGGCGCGGGATCAATCCCGCCGCCACCAGCGACGACTTGCCGCTGCCGGATGCCGCCACTACCGCCACAAATCGGCTGGCTGCGACCCGCCTGACCAGCTCGCTCGTCTCCGGCCCGCGCCCAAAGAAGATCGGCGCATCGGCCTCGGTGAAGGCGCGCAGGCCGGGGAAGGGCGAGCCCTTCCACAGCGGGGGCTGTTCCACCAGCGGTCGCGCGGTGGCCACCAGCCGCGCCGGGCTGTCGGCAAATCCCTCCTGCGTCAGAATGTCGTTGATGATCTGGCGCAGATGGCGTTCCAGTTTCAAACGCAGCTCCTCCGGGGTTCGGTATTCGTTGATGCCGCCGCGCAGCGCGCCGGTCGCTGGGTCGCGGAATTGATCGAAGAAGTGCCTGACAGCTTGATACTGCTCCACTTGGTCGCGATCGGTCACGTCGATCGGCGGCGTTTCGGCGCGGCGGTACACCAGCGTGATCGGCCTGCCGTGGGCGCGCTCCGCAGTGAGGGCATCCCAGAACTCCCATTCCGTACCGCTCAGGTATGCCGAGCCGTCGGGCTTCTGGTATTCTGGATACGGCAGCGGCGTCCCCATCCGCCCCCAGAAGATCACGATCACGATGTCGCACTCGGACGGGCGCGGCAGTCCCTGCCGGATCGCCGTCTGTGGGGTCATTGTCGCCCGCATCGGTGTATCACCGCCGGGCGTGTCCCAGGCGACGGCGTGAAGCGACACGCCGCCAGCCCCGCCGCGCTTGAACAGCGGGTCGTATTCGAGCACGTCCAGCACTTCGAGCGCGACGGCGCGTTCTTCGTTGACGTCGCCGGGCGAGGCGAGAAAGACGCGAATCTGAGGAACGGTCTTCACCGGTGCTCTCCAGAAAGAGTTCTGTTCGGAGCATACATTTTGATTATATCCAAATCCGAGGGGGCTCGTCGAGTTCATCTACAGGGTGCAATCGACTTTTAGGGGCGAAATTGGGCGCGCTGCTCTGGCTCTGACCCTCTCCCGACCGCCGCTTCGCGGCTGGGCGAGGGAGAAACCCAGCGTAGAACGGCCGCTCCCAGGCGTGCTCGCCGTTCGGGAGCGGGATCTGGGGAAGCAGCGAAGGCGCAAGCGCTAATCCGGCACGCGCTGCCAGGGTGAGCAGTTTGAGAGGAGAGAGGTGGGGACATCTGTCCTCAAGACTACCTTCAGGCGCGCAGCCGTCGGCGGTGAGCAGTTTGAGAGGAGAGAGGTGGGGACATCTGTCCCCGACCATTGAGGCTCTATGAACCGGCCCCGATCGCCGGTTGGCTGCTCAGGCGCCAGTCTATCCGGCCGAACCCAGACTCTGCGAAAGCTCCCAGGCGTTCAGGCGCTGTCCAGTCACGCCGGAGGCATCCTGCCGCGCCAGAAATACGAAGGCCGGCGTCAGCAGCGCCGGGTCAACCCAGTCTCGTTTCTGTTCGTCGGTGTAGTTTGACTCTGACATGGGCGTGTGGATGGGCGCGCCCGGCGTGATGGTGTTGACGGCGATGTTGAACGGTTGCCCCTCCAGCGCCAGCACTTTCATCAAGCCTTCTTGGCCGTGTTTGGCCGGACAGTAGGCAACCTCTTTGACGAAGCCTTTGATGCCAGACCCCGACGACAGATAGACGATGCTTCCGCCGCCGGCGCGGATCATCGGCTCCCAGACCGCCTTGCTCAAGATGAAAGCCGCCTGAAGGATAATATTCACTTCTCGCTGCCAATCGGCTAGGGTGATCTCCAGCATGGATCGCTGGATCAGCAGTGCGGCATTATGCACCAGAACCCGCGGCGCGCCAAAGCGCTCAAGCGCTTGATGAATCGCGCGTTCTGTCGCGGCAGCATCGGCCAAATCGACAGCGATCGGCAGACAGTCTGCGCCGGCGCCGGCCAGTTCGGCGGCGACGCGCTGTAGTTTATCCTCCAGCACGTCTAGCAGCGCTAGGCGCATCCCCTCGCGGGCGTAGGCCTGGGCGATGGCGTACCCCAGCCCCTGCGCCGCGCCGGTGACGACGGCGGCAGCGCCTTTCAGGTTTTCTATCATAGGCGTGTCCTACAACAAGCCGCGTACAAATGTAGTGAAACGCTCCAGGCCTGCCTCAAATTCAGGCGAGCCTTTGGTCAGCGCGCCGCGAATGAAGCCCTCACCGGCTCCGCCGCCGATCGTGCCCGGCTGGAAGACTAAGCGGGCTTCGTCGCGGGCGCGGGCGACGAATTCGGCGCTGGACAGTCCGGTTGGACGAATGTCGATGAACACGTAGTACGCGCCCTGGGGCTGGCTGTACGGCAGCGGAATCGCATCCAGCGCCTGCATCCATCGATGACGGCGGCGGTCGTACTCGCTCAGCACCGCCTGGAACCAGTCGCGCGGCTGGCTCAAGACGGCCAGGCCGCCGTGCTGGGCGATCACGTTGGCGCAGATCATCATCGCATGGTGGAAAGGCAGCATCGCCTCGATCAGCGGCGCGGGCGCAGCAATGTAGCCCAAGCGCATGCCCGTCATGCCGAAGCTCTTGGAGAAGCTGTTGATGGTGATCGTCCGTTCGCGCATCCCCGGCAGCGAGGCTATGCTGACGTGGCGGTGATGATCGAACACGTAGTATTCGTAGATCTCGTCGGAGACCACCAGCAGATCGCGCTCCTGGGCCAGCCGGGCAATATCGCGCAGGGTGGTCTCGGGCAGCACGGTCCCGGTCGGGTTGTTGGGCGATACAACGATGATCGCCCGCGTCTGCGGCGTGATAGCGGCCGCCAGATCGTCCACGTTGACAGTGAAGTTCGTCTCCAGCCGGGTGGCCACCGGGATCAGCGTCCCGCCGAGCGCGCGCGCGTCGCGGGTGTATTCGTCGTAATGCGGCGACGGCGTCAGCGCGTTATCGCCGGGGTCGAGCAGCGCCATCAGGGCGACCATGAGCGCCTCTTGCGCGCCGGAAGTGACGATGATCTCCGATTCGGGGTCAACCTGAATCTGGTTCTCGGTCATCAGCTTGTGAGCGATCGCCTGGCGCAGTTCCGGCATTCCCGTCCAGGCTGTGTACTGTACCTTGCCATCGCGAAGCGCGGCCTGCATAGCCTCGAACACGAACGGTGGCGGGACGAAGTCCGGCGTGCCGCTGCCGAGATTGATCAAACCGGGTATGGGAACCGACGTTTGACGCCCCAGCGAGCCCTGCAGCCCTTTAGCGCGATCGGAGAGATAAGCGTTGTAATCCATGTGATTGACGACCTTAGGTTAATGTAATCCAGCGGCGCTCGCTCGAAGACTGGCGCACCGCATCCATAACGATCTGACACTGCAGCCCGTCGGCGAAAGTGGCTCCAGCTTGCAGCGGTCGACGATCGCGAATCGCTCCTATCATCTCCTGCATCATCGCCACTACCGACACATTCCAGATCCCCTTGCCGATGCCTGGCAGGCTGGCGTTGGGGTCGTCTTCGCTCATGTCCTGGAAGTCTTCACCGGCGCGCGCGACCAGCAGCCGTTCATCGGCGTCCGCCAGCTTGATCGTGCCCTCGCTGCCGAAGATCTGCGTCTGGTTACCGATGTTGTGGCGGGCGGCGCTGCTGATGAACACCGACGCCAGCGCGCCGCTTTTCATCTCCGCCGTGAAGCTCACCTGGTCATCGGCGGTGGCTGTCCAGGTTTGGCCAGTCTGTTTGTCTACGCGCAGAGGGACCATGGTGGCGACCTGACCGCTGACCGCCCCTACATCGCCGAGCCAGAAACGTAGGAGATCGATCTGATGCGAGCCGTTCGCGCCTAATCGCCCACCGCCCATTTCAGCCAGCGACCACCAATCTCCCGCCGGACGCGAAGCGGGGTCGCCCCATGTGCCGGTGATGTTGACGATGTTGATATGGCGCACCTGGCCGATGTAACCGTCGGCGATCAATTGGCGGATCTTGCGGCGGTTGGGGTTGAACCGCAGTTCATGGCCGATCAAATGCAGCCGTCCAGCGGCTACAGCCCGGTCAAGCATCTGCCGAGCCTCGCCAGCGTCCATCGCCATCGGCTTTTCGCACAGGACATGCGCGCCGGCGTCCAGCGCCGCCAGCGTCATCGGCGCATGATAGATGGTCGGCGTAGCGATGGCCACGAAATCGACCGCGTGCCTGTCCAACATGGCGCGCCAGTCATCATAAGCGTGTGGGATGCCGAACGCCGCCGCCGCGGCGCGGGCGCTGTCGAGGCGCGCGCTCGCCACGGCGACGACTTCTACGTCGTCCATGGTGGCTAGAGCGGGCAGATAAGCGGTTCTGGCGAAGCTAGCACCGATGATGGCGACTTTGATCGTCATTTGTCTCCCTACCACAGGTCGCGCTCGCGCAGCGCCTGACCAACCGCTTCGAGGTTACGCAGCTCGGCTTCGGAATAGTTGCGCGAGATCAGCACGCCGCTGGCTCCGCCGTCGAACGCAGCATGAACGGCGGCCTTGACCGCCTCCGGCGTGATCGGTCGGCTTTCACCGCCGTCGCCCACGCCCACGCCGATGCCGGGATAGACCTTGCAGCGCCCGCCGGTGTCGGCGATCAGGTTTTGTGTCCACTGTTTGACATACTCTGGCGTGAACCCGGCCATGGCGGCCTGTTCGCGTGGAGCGATGAACGGCTCCAACCCCAGCACGTTAGCCAGCGCCTGATATGCGCCGTCAGGCGTGGCGTCCGCCAGCACGCTTTGCTGCCAGACTTCGGCGAAATGGGCGAAACGCGCGCCCGCCGGGATGTGGTAGAGCACGGGCTTGAGCCAGTCGGCATACTGCCCATAGTCTGACTGATCGTACTGCGCTTTCAGGTAGGGATTGTAAGTGTTGATGACCTGCCAGATGCCGTAGCCGACTTCATGTTTGGGGTCGAGAAAGCGGATCATGCCCGCGATCTCGTGATACAGCGCCTGATGAGCGTCCAGCCACATCTTCTCCCACATCAGGACTTCAGGGTAGTGCAGCAGGTGGCGCAGCAGGGTGACGAAGACGCCATCGCGTGGACGCTGGCCTTTGCGAACATCTGCCAAAAACGAGTCAATCTTGCGATAGCCGTCAATCGCCCGCTGCACATCAATCCCCCTGGCGCGGGCTTCCGCCACGAAGTACTCGTCGAAGCCGGTGGTGCTGTCGGCGCGGAAGATATCCATCAACGGGCTTTGGCGCTCGATGCCCCACAGCATCCCATCGAGGTCGTGGTTGCTGAACCAGTCATCAATCACGCAGCGCCACCACGTCCGATAGTGAGGGTTCAGCAGCGACGGCCGGGTAGCCGTCTTCCCCCAGTGATCGCGGTCTAGGAACTGGTGGAAACCAGGCTGCCAAATCGGCCGGATAGCCGAGCTGGATGTCTCGCAGTAATAGGTGTAGGTCTTCATCCCGCGGGCCTTGGCTGCCGGGATCACATCCGCCAGCGTATCGAAGCCCTGGTACAGCGGGTCAGGGGCTGTAAAATGTTTGTGGTCGGTTGGGCCGTAGAAATCTGGGTTCGGGCGGAAAAACGCGCCGCCCTTAAGATGATCAGGCTCCTGAACGCCATGATCGGGGAAGCCATAGGCTGCGCGCCCGGCGTTGCCTCGGCTCCAGGAGAGCGCGGAGATGAACAGCGCATTCACCCCGGCTTTCTCCTGCAGCAAATCCAGCACAGGCTCTACGCCTTCATCTACAAAACTGATCGCGCCGATCTGGATGCCAACAAAAGTCTTCGTCATAGGTTGTTCGTCCGCTGAGAGTAAGCTATCTGCCGCGCAGTCGAGGGTCGAGGAAGTCGCGCAACCAGTCACCCAGGATATTCAGCGACAGCACCGTGAGCATGATCGCCAGACCAGGAAAGAAGGCCGGCCACCACTTACCCGCCAGGATCTGATCGCGGCTCTCGTTCAGGATGCCGCCCCAGGTCGGAACAGTTGGCGGCACGCCTAGTCCTAGGAAAGAGAGCGAGGCTTCCGCCAGGATCGCGCTGGCGACGTTGAAGGACGCGATGACGATCAAGGGTGCCAGCACGTTCGGCAGGATCGCTTGCAGCATAATGCGGCGGTCACGTGCGCCGATGCAGCGCGCCGCCTCAACATATTCTTTCTCCCGCTGCGAAATCGTCTGCCCGCGTGCAATACGCGCATACGTGACCCATTGACCAATCCCCAACACGGGGATCAAATTCCACACGCCCGGCCCCAGCACCACCAAAATCATGATGGCCAGCAGGATGAACGGAAACGCGAGCTGGATGTCGGCAAGCCGCATGATGATATCGTCCACTAGGCCGCCGCGGTAGCCAGCGATCACACCCAGCGTCGTCCCCATCAGGCCGCCCACCATGACGGCCATGATGCCTACCGCCAGTGACACCTGAGCGCCGTAAATGATGCGCGACCATAAATCGCGTCCCAGCCCATCCGTGCCCAATAAGTAAACGATCTCGCCTTTTTCGTTGGTCTTCAACGGTTCGATCAAGCGCTCCACCAGGTTCTGGCGGTTCGGATCTTTGGGGGCAATCTGCGGCGCAAAAAGCGCCATGAAAGTGACTGTGCCCAGGATGAACAGCGCCAGGATCGGCCACTTGGCCCGAAGCAGACTGTGGGCCGCGCGCTTCCATACCGATGGGCTGGGAGGTATCAGGCTGACCGGCTGCGCCGGCATCAGCGCCCCCTCGGAAGCGCGGTTACGCCAGCCGTATACGCGGATCAAGCTGCGCATAGATCAAATCCACAAGCAAATTCAGGCTGACAAATAAGAATGAGAAGAGTACGACCGACGCCTGCACTACCGGAATATCGCGCTGGGTGATCGCATTGGTCACCAGACGCCCCACACCCGGCCAGGAAAAGACGGTCTCAGTCACGACCACGCCGCTGAGCAAAAAGCCGAATTCTAGACCGAGCATCGTCACCACCGGGATCAATGCATTCCGGAAAGCGTGTTTGAGGATGACCGTTCGTTCCCCTAGGCCTTTTGACCGCGCCGTCGTCACATAGTCCTGCGCCAGCACTTCCAGCATAGACGACCGCACCAACCGGGCATTGCGTGCCAGCGAAAATAGACCGATGGTCACGCCGGGCATCACCAGATAGCGCAGCGCGTTGGGCAGGTTTGACAGGCCTTCACTAATATCGCCTCTTAGCATTGGCGCTAAAACGGGCACGTGACCAGAGATCGGCAAAAGCCTTAACTGAAGGCCGACCGACAGCAGCAGCATAATGCCCAACCAGAAACTAGGCATCGACTGGCCAAACATCGCCAGCAGCATGATGCCGCCGTCCCAACCTGTTCCACGTTTAGTGGCGGCTAAGATGCCGATCGGCAGGGCGATGGTGGTGGAGATGATCATCGCGAATAGGGTCAGTTCCAACGTCGCCGGCAGGCGTTCGAGCACCAAGTCAACGGCCGGTTTGCGCGATCGGATCGACATGCCTAGATCGCCGCGCACCAGCCCTTGCAGAAAACTCAAGTACTGCACTGGCAGCGGCCTATCAAAGCCTAAGAGTTTGCGCGTCGCTTCAATTTCTTCCTGGCTGGCGCGTTCGCTGACGTATAGATAGGTTGGGTCGCCTGCCAGGTGCAGCGTCAAAAACGAAAGCAGAGTGACGCCCAAGATCACGATCACCGATTGCAGCAAGCGTCGGACGATGTATTGTCCCATTTCAGAATCTAGTCCAGGTGAGCGGGGCAAGCCGCGGCTTGCCCCGCCCTAATACCGATCTCACTTCAGCTTTGCGTTGTAGATGACGATCCACTCGTCACGACGGGCATTCCAGTCCAGCCGGTTGCTCACACCGTAGAAGTCTGGCTGGAAGTAAAGCAGCAGCCAGGGCGGATCATTGTAGAAGATCTCCAGCATCTGGTTGATGACTTCGCGCTCCTGATCGAGATCGCGGATATCCGCCAGGCTGTTCCACAGCTTGAACCACTCTTCGTTGTTCCAGTTGGTGTAGTTCGTCCCAGCGTTAGGCGCTGATAGATCGGCCATGTCGTAGAGCGCAGACCAAGTGCCGCCGCCCGTGCCGAGGAAGAAGAGCGGGCCGATCTCCTTCGGGCCGACCAGAGTGCGATATTCCGCCCAGTCACGGATGTCAACCGTCGTCTTGACGCCGACGTCAGTCAGGTACTGGGCGATGGCTTGGACGACATTAGCGTCGTTCAGGTAGCGCCCGCGCGGCCCCATCAAGACAGTCTCAAAGCGCACGCCGTCCGCGTTGCGCGGGTAGCCCGCCGCATCCAGCAGCTCTTCAGCCTTAGCGGGATCATATGGGTACGGCTCGAGGTTTGGATTGTCGTTCGGCGGGTTCACCATGCTAGAGGCGCGCTTGCAAGTTGTCCCCAGCAGCGTCTGGCAGATGGTCGGCACGTCAACAGCGTACTGAAGCGCCACGCGCACTTCGGTCTTCTGCAGCGCATCGTAGCCGGGAGCGTCTTTGAAGTTCTCGCCGAACTGGAAGCCGACGTAGATGCGGCGCGTGCCGGCGACAGCCTGCACGGTCGCCACACCAGAATTGTTGATCGCTTCGATCTGGTCGGGCGGTACGTTGGCGATCACGTCTACGTTGCCGGCGATCAGCTCAGCTACACGGGTGGACGCTTCGGGGATCACGCGCCAGATCTGGGTCTTGAAGTTGGTCGGGCGCAGCGTGTAGCCCTCAACAGCTTCCAGGACGATGCGATCATCCGGTATCCACTCGACGAAACGATACGGGCCTGAACCGATTGGGTTCTGCCCCGCTTCTTCCAGGCTCTTTGACGAGTACGAATCCTTGCAGTGGATGTAGACCTCCGAGATCAGCGCCAGGCGCAGGTTGGGCGTCTGGTAGCGATCGGTGAGGACAGTGACCTGCAGGTCGCCGTCCACGCGCATGCCCTGGTAGCCAATTCCAGGGAGCACAAAACCGGCCGTGTTGCCAGTGAAAGCGTTAGCTGGATCGGCCGCACGCTCGAAGCTGTAAGCCACATCCTCGGCGGTCAGCGGTTCACCATCATGGCAGGTCAGCCCCTCGTTCAGCGTGAACGTCCATTCCTTACCATCTTCGGAGACCGAGTATTCTTTGGCCAGATAGGGGCGCAGCGCGCCGTCGTCGCCGATCTCGAACAACGTGCCGAAGACATGGAAGAAGATATTGGCCTCCGCGCGCGAGTTCACGCTGGCGGGGTCTAGTGCCCCTACGTCAACACTTTGGGCGATAATTAGGGTGTTTTCGTCCGGCATCTGCGCCGCCACCGTCAGCGGCAGCAGCGCCCCGATGAGTAGGACTAGGAGTAACAATCTGCTGCGAAACATACATCCTCCTGCGGAAAACTGTGGAAAATTGAACCTGACTGAGCTTGCTAACTAGGTTTCACCTTGCGCCGCGGTCGTTTTATACTTCACTCCCTCCTCACAAAATGTGGTCAGAATCACCAGATTTCGGCGGCAAAATACTGGCGATCGCCACGCTTTTCCCTTCTCGTGACGACAGGATACAGGCTTGAACCATCGCTAATGACCAGAGATGATCCGCCCCGCTGCACTGTAGTGGCTGGTGGTCAACCACTGTATCCACAAAAGCATCTAGCAAGGCCTGAGTCTCAGTGATCCAGGTTTCGTACGGCGGCAGTTCTACCGGCGTGAGCGCAGCCGCCGATTGTGGCGCGTAGTAGAGGTCGCCGAATTGATGGCGCTGGCTGATGATCCCGCCGGTGCAGTCAGTGCGCCACTCAAAATGGGGTTCAGCCCAACCGCTCTGCCATGTCCCCTGATAGTTGATGACCATCCCCCCCTCAAATCTGAAGATGGCAGCTACGTTAGCATCGCTGGCATACATGCTCCAAGAGGGGTTCCAGGTCTGGCATTGGACGGTCAGCGGCGCGCGCTCATAGACGAAGCGCATCAGATCGAAATGGTGGATGGACTGCTCCCAGAGCATCGGTTGATCCATGGTCAGCGGATATTTGTTCAGGTCTGGGCGGCGGCCGTCCCGATAACGCTCATAAGTGAAGCGCGCGAACTCCGGCTTGCCGACCACGTTTTCCGCCAGCAGTCGTTTCAGCGCCTGGGTGACGGCCAGATAGCGGAAGTTTAGGCCGACCATGAGCGGCACCGAGGCCGCTTCGGCCAGCGCGACCAGATCGGCCGCTTCTTCGAGGCTGAGTGCCAGAGGTTTCTCGACGAGCAGCGGAATGCCGCGTGATACTGCCGCCTGCACCTGGCTCTTGCGACCGATTGGCGGATTTGCCAGCACCAGCGCGTCTACATTCGGCACAGCCGCCAGTGCCG
Organism: uncultured Anaerolineae bacterium; assembly: GCA_937922795.1. Classification (GTDB taxonomy): domain Bacteria; phylum Chloroflexota; class Anaerolineae; order Aggregatilineales; family Phototrophicaceae; genus CFX2. Next base: position 50,745 of record CALAJK010000008.1, on the reverse strand, counting down.
CTTCCGCCGTCTCAAAAGCGGGGCGCTCGCCGTACTGCGCCACCATCCGTTCGTGCGCCGCTGGATTGGGATCGGCATAGGCGGCGATCTCACAGCGCGGAGAGCGGGTGAGCACTTCCGCCCAGTGCCGCCCGCGCACGCCCAAACCCGCCAGAACCACGCGCAGAGGGGTCATCGTTCAAGCTCCATCTGTCGCTGCCAGGCGATCACCTGGCGGATGCCCGACTCGAAAGGCGTCCATGCCAAGCTGCCGATTTCCTCACACAGCCGCTGGTTGGCCAAATATCCGCGACGGTGCGAAGAAGGCTCGGACAGGCTATCGCCCCTCACTTCAATCTTTGCTTCTGGAACCTGGGCAGCAATCGCCTGAGCGACTTCCAGGGTGGTCAGCACCTGTTCTGAGGCGACATGGTAGAGTGGATGGTTGAGTCTTGGCCGCTGCAGCAGCCGGTAGATCGCCTCGCCCACGTCCGGCGCAAAAGTCCAATCGCGCGGCTCGTCGGGGCGATCAACGATCATGCGTCCGGTTTCCAGCGCCTGTTTGATCAATCGGGCGACCAGGCTGGTGCGCGGGCGGGTAGAGCGCTCGGTTTCTCCTGGCCCGTAGATAGAGCTCAGGCGAACCGCCACCACATCGCGATCGTAAAGGGTGCGCAGGCTGGCGGCCAGTGCTTCCATCGTCTGTTTGGCGATGGCGTACATTCCTTCAGGCGACGGCGGCTGATCTTCAAAAATGGGCCCAGGCGGCGTCGTCTTGAACACTGCCGCCGAGCTGAGCAGGATCACGCGGCGCACGCCCTGCCGGGCAGCCCATTCCAGCGCGGCCAGCGCTGGGTGGAGATTGGCGCGCAGGTTCGCTTCCGGCGTCTGCTTGGCTTCTTCTGGCGAGGCGGTGACAGCAGCGCCATGTATCAGGCTGTCAACAGCAGTAGCTGGCAGCGCGCTAACATCGGTTTCCAGCACCGTGATCTGGCGGCCCCAGCGGCGTTCCCAGTCGGCTTTCAGGCTGTCATCAATTGATCGATCAGCAGCCCATACCGCCAGCCCATGCGCCAGCAGCGCTTCGACGATGTAGCGGCAGACGAAGCCGCCCGCGCCGGTGACCAGCACGCGCTGCGCCGACATCACGAATCCGGCTCCTCTTCGGATGACTTCCAGTCTTCAGCGATCAAATCGCCTGACGACGCAATGTGCCTCTGCAGCAGTTCGACCGCCAGCGCTTCGTTGCCATTCTCGATCGCCTGCACAATCGGCAGATGGTTATAGGCGATCTGGCGAATGTCCGTGTTGCGCTCGTTAAGCAGCGCCATCACCTGGCGGACGCGCAGCGAGACCATATTGCAGACCATCGCCAGCAGTTCATGCCGGCTGAGCTCGATCAGCGTGTTGTGAAATTCGCGATCAATCTGGTTGACGGCCTTCAAGTCGCCGCGCTCAGCGGCGGCCAGCATATCTTCGTAACACCGGCGCAGTTTCGCTGCATCAGCGGGGTCGCCGCGTCGGATCACTCGCTGAAGTGCGAACGTCTCCAGCGCGCTGCGCAGGCTGTAGAGCTCTTCGATATCGGTTCGGGTCAGTTTGCGGACGATCGTGCCCCGGTAGGGAAGCGTCTCGACCAGTCCTTCCTGGCTGAGGGTTTGAAAAGCCTCGCGCAGCGGCGCGCGGCTGATGCCCAACTGCGAAGCCAGTTCCATCTCAACCAACTGCTGCCCCGGTTTCAGTTCGCCGGTGACGATGGCTTCACGCAGCATATCAGCCACCCGTTCGCGCAAGGGGCGGTTGTTGATGTGTTGAAGGGCAGACCCGACCTCGGCCATTTGCTTGACAGGCTTTCGCAGCAAATCTATAATCGCCGTTTGTCAACTGTCGACAATCGTTCGCCGACAGCGCAGATTATAGGAACTCTAGCCAAAAGAGTCAAGCAATCCGGAAGAACTCATTCGGCCTCGGTTGTAGTTAAGGAATCGCCATGTCACCGGCAACCAACGCATCGCAACTGGTCGCAATGGCCGTCATGGGGAATATCAGCCAGCCCAGCCTGCGCTACCCGGGCTATACCTTGGATGCGCAAGGTGTAGGCCGGGTACTGCCCGGCATGTCGGGCATCGTCTACAATGCCCGCGTCGGGGATCCCGCCTTTGGTTGGGCGGCCGATCACGTTGAACCCGGCGTTTCGATTGCTAACCCGGACCCGGCCGCCGAGTTCGCCCTGCACTACCTAAGCTGCATCGGTAACCGGGCTGTCGTCACCAGCGGCCTGGCGAAGGGGGCGGAGGGAGTCGTCACCGGCGAACATGCGCGACTGCTGGTAGATTTCCCGCCGGAGGTCAACGAGCTGCTGTGCGTCGGCGACTCGGTGCAGATCATCGCGCACGGTCGGGGTCTGGCCTTCACTGATTTCCCCCAGATTGAGCTCAAGAAATGCAGCCCGCGTCTGATCGAAAGCCTGCCCATCGAAGTGATTGGCGGCAAAAAGCTGCGCGTGCCGGTCACGATGGAGCTGCCGCCGCGCATCATGGGGTCAGGCGCTGAACTCAATTCCGAGTACGTTGATCAAGATTTGATGTCCGGTGACCGGGCGCTGATAGCCGAACTGGGGATTGACCAGATGCGACTGGGCGATCTGGTCGTCATCCCAGACGCCGATCACCGTTATGGCCGCGGCTATCGCAAAGGAGCCGTCACGATCGCCTTGTGCATTCACGGCGACTCGGTCATGACCGGCCACGGGCCTGGCATCCTCACGCTGATGACCAGCGCCGAACCGTGCATTGAGTGGGTGATTGACGCGGGGGCGAACATCGCTCACTACCTGAATATCCGTGAGGTGCTATGAGCGTCAGAACCAACGCCAACCAATTGATCTGCGTATCGGTGATGGGGCAGATCGCCTCGCCTGGTTTTCCCGGCCTTCCCGCGGAACCCTACCGGCTGGATGCGCAGGGCAGACCGTTCCTGCTGCCCACCTATGGCGGCATCGTCTACAACGTGTCCGTAGGCGATTCGGCTTACGGCTGGCTGGCGGACTGCGTGCATCCCGGCGTCAGCATCTCTCTGAAGGATGACAACGGCAATTGCGGGCTCAATCTGCTGGCGTGTGTGGGCAACACGGCGGTGGTGATGACCGGCGACGCCAAAGGCGCGCGCGGGGTGGTCACCGGCAAGTCCGGGCGTTTTTCGGAACATGTGATCATCCACTTCGAGAAGTCGGTGCGCGAGAAGATGGCCATCGGCGACAAGATCATCGTGCGCGCGCAGGGTGTGGGGCTGGAACTGGCCGACCATCCTGATGTCAAACTCAAGAGCTGCTCCGCCGAGCTGTTAGAAGGGCTGGAAGTCACCAGCGATCCCAGCGGCAAGCTGAATGTGCCGGTCACGGCGATCGTCCCGGCTCATCTGCTGGGGGCGGGCGCGGGGCTGACCAGCGAGGGCGGTTCGCTGCACATCCAGAGTCAGGATCGAGACGCGCTGTGCCAGGCTGGCTTGGATCGCCTGCGGTTGGGCGACGTCGTGGCGCTGTCCGACTACGACAGCAGTTGGAATCATGGCTACCTGCGCGGCGCAGTAGGGATTGGCGTGGTCGGCCAAGGGGACAGCCCCCGCGCTGGTTACGGCCCAGGCGTTACCCTGCTCATGACCAGCATGACCGGCGGGATCAACCCGGTGGTGACGCCGGGCGTCAACCTGAAAGAGATTTTTGCTCTGCAGAACTAGGAGTTCGCTATGCAGCAAGGCACGTATATCAAGCATATGGCCTTCGCCGTGCGCGATGCGCAGGCCGCCCTTCGTACTTATCAGGACTTGCTAGGCGTGGGCCTGGACGCAGAGATCAAAGACTATCCCAAGTCGCGCAACCGCGTGGCGATCTTTTATGTGGGCGATGTCGAATACCAGCTCTGCCAGTCGTTGGACGAGGGCGGGCGTTTCGATGCCTGGATCAAACAGCGCGGCTACGAAGGGCTGCATCACATCTGTTATGCTGTCCCAGATATCGAGGCGGCGTTGGCTGCAGCCCAGGCGAAAGGCGCGACGCTCAAAGAATGCAGCGCCTGCAAGGTCAAGGGCAGCCATCCGCACCCGGAAGGTTGGGTGGCTTTCTTGGAACAAGAAGCCGGCGGCATCGAGCTTGAGCTAATGCAGGTCTACACGCCTGAACAACTGCAAGCATACCAGGCGGTCAAAGGAATCTAGGCGATGGGCATCACACTCGTTCGCGTCCCAGTTGACCGTCTGGAAGATTTCACCTATCGCGCTTTTGTGGCGATGGGCGTCCCGGAAGCGGAGGCCGTCTACTGCACTCGCGGCCTGATCCAGAGCGAACTGCGCTGTCTGCCGGGCCAGGGGCAGGGCGTGCGACGCCTGCCGGTCTACTACGAGCGCATTCGGAATAGGTGGATCATTCCGGGCGCGCCCTTTGAAGTGGTGAAGGAGACGCCGGCGCTGGCGCTGGTAGATGGGCACAATGGCCTGGGGTCGGTCATCGCTCAGCGGGCGATGGAACTGGCGATCCAGAAGGCCAAGGTCAGCGGCATCGGCACGGTGATCGTGCGCAACAGCACACACTTCGGCTCGTCGGCTGTGCCAGCGCGTCTGGCCGTCGAGCAGGACTGCATCGGCATCGCCACCACCAACGCCGGGCCGGAGATGGCGCCCTGGGGCGGCGCTTCGGGCGTCGTCGGGACGAACCCCTGGGGCATCGCCGCACCGACCGGCGGCCCATTTCCAGTCGTGCTCGACATCGCGCTGACGACCGCGGGCAAGGGCATGATGCAGTGGTATGAGCGCGAAGGCCGCAAGATGCCGCTTGACTGGGCGCTCACGCCGGATGGTTACGAGACGGACGACCCGACGGCTGCCATGAAAGGCGCTCTGTTGGGCATTGGGCAGCACAAAGGCTACGGCCTGTCCTTCATGACCGATGTGCTGACCGGCGTCATCAGCGGCGGCGGTTTTGGCCTCGCCCCGTATTCGAACCCAGCTAAGCAGGATGTGTCGCACCTGTTGATCGCCCTCGATATTGCTTGGTTCATGCCCGTGCAAGAATTCAAGGCGCGCATGGATCAGTTCATTCAGCAGGTGAAAGCGGCTAAACTGCGCCCAGGTTTCGATGAGATTTTCGTGCCGGGTGAGATTGACTACCGGCGCGAGCAGGATTACCGCCAAAACGGCGCTCGTTTGGATGCTGTTGTTTTCGATCAACTGGCTGAGCTGGCGCAGAAGCTGAACCTGGACTTCCCATTTGAACGCGAGGTGGTCGCCGAATGACGCCGCAGACGCTCGCCCGGCCGCTCGCCGCCCGCGTCGCTGGGCTGCCTGAGCCTGAAGATCGCGAGGCGAACCCGCCGCTTTCGCCTGCCGTCGCGCGGGCAGCTGAGGCGGCGCTGGCGGCCGGCCATACGCACTACACCGACCGGCCGGGCGTGCTGCCGCTGCGCCGCCGCGTCGTCGAGACCTTGGGCAGACGCTGCGCCATCGAGCTGAGCGCTGACGAAGTGACGATCACCTGCGGTTCCACCGAGGCGCGGTTTGTCGCCCTCAAGCAGCTTGCGCGGCGCGGCACGACAATCGCATGTGCCGCCAGCAGCCCGTCAGTCGCTGCTGTGGCGCGTTTGATCGAGGTGGACTGCACTGCGTATCCTGATCAGTCTGATCCCGTGAGCGTGGTTTATCTCACACCTGCCGATGAGCCCGACCGCATCCAGGCGCTGCTGGAACTAGCGGCGCGGGCGGAAGCCTGGATCATCTGGGATATGTCGGTGGATGCAGCAGAAAACTGCTTTCATCCGGCGCAGAATCCGGGGCTTGCGCCGCGTACCGTCACGATCGGCAGTTTCTCGGCTTTTTTGCCCGGCTGGCGCGTGGGCTGGATGGCCGGCTCGCAGATGGCCAATAAGCTCCGCGCCTTCAAACAAAGTGTGACCATTTGCAGCACCAGCGTCTCGCAGTGGGCCGCGCTAGGTCTGGAAGAGGAAGCATGATCACCAACCCGAATATTCCACCGGACGTGCGCGCGGTCGCCGCTGATGGGACGCAGCTTCGCTACAAACTGATGGAACTGTCGGCTCAGTATCCAGATGCGATCGCGCTGGGGCGCGGCGACCCGGATTTGGCTACGCCGGCGCACATCATCGCGGCGGTCAATGAGGCGGTGCGCCAGCAGCGCACAGGCTTATCGCTGGTCGCTGGGCTGCCTGAACTGCGCCAGGCGGTCGCCCTGAAACTGCGTCAGGAAAACGGCCTGCCGGTCACAGGCGATAATGTGATCATCACCACTGGCGGCCAGGAAGGTCTGTTCCTGATCATGCAGACGCTGCTCGATCCTGGCGACGAAGTGCTGGTGCCAGATCCGCGTTACACCTCCTACGACGAAGCCATCGAGAGCGCGGGCGGCAAAATCGTTTTGATCCCTACTGATCACGATGACGCCTTCAATCTGCGTCCGGAGGTAGTCGAAGCGGCCATTACGCCGCGCACCAAAGCGGTGTTGATCATCACCCCCAGCAACCCGACCGGCGGCATCGTCACCGAAGACCGGCTGCGAGCGATCGCTGAGATCGCGGTCAAACACAACCTGATCGTCATCGCCGACGAGATCTACGAGAAGTTTGTGTACGATGGCTGGAGGCACTTCAGCATCGGCTCGCTGCCCGGCATGGAGGAGCGCGCGATCACGCTCAACGGTTTCTCCAAAACCTATGCGATGACGGGTTTCCGCGTCGGCTTTGTGGCCGCGCCGGTCAACTTCATCCAGGCGATGACGAAGGTTAAGGCGCTGACAACCGGTCCAGCAGCCACTATCAGCCAATATGCGGCGCTGGCCGCGCTGACCGGGCCACAGGAGCCTCTGCATGAGTTCCAACGCATTTACGCCGAGCGCCGGCAGATCATGATGGAAGGCCTGCGCGCGATGCAGCTTGATTTCAGCGAACCGCGCGGCGCGTTCTTTCTGTGGACGAACAGCGCTTCGACGGGCATTCACGCCACCGAGCTTTCCTATTTGCTGCTGAAAGAGGGGCGCGTCTTGATCTTCCCCGGCACGGGCTTTGGCGAGAACTGGGCCGGTTATCTGCGCATCAGCATCCTACAGTCAACGGAGCTGCTGCGCGAGGCGATTGAGCGTATGAAACCCATCATCGCCCGCTATCGGGCTGCGCATTGAGGATGCGAGATATGCTCACGGTAGGAACGGCCAGCGCCGCGCCCGGCCAGCGCGCGCGGGGGGTCATCCCGGTCACCCAACTATCTGCTGGACACGCACTGGACATCCCGGTCATCGTGATCAACGGCAGCCAACCTGGCCCGTGCGTTTGGGTAGATGCGGTGATCCACGGCGACGAGCCAGAGGGTACTTTATGCTGCCATCTGGTGGACGCTGAACTTGATCCGGCGACTATGCGCGGCAGCGTGGTGCTAGTGCCGGTGCTGAACGTGCCGGCTTATGAGGCGGCGTCACGCGGCAACCCACTCGACACGTTCAGCTACGATCTGAACCGCATTTACCCGGGCAAAGCGGACGGTTATCTGACCGAGCGTCTGGCATATGCGCACAGCCAGTGGCTGCGCCAAGTCGCCACCTATGAAATATCGATCCATTCCGGCGGCGCGCATTCTTATCTGTCGGAGACCATTTTCGCCACCACCGACGACCAAGCTATCGAGCTGGCTCAGGCCATGGGCCAGGGCTGGGAGCTGATCCTGAAGAGCTTTCTGCCGAAGGGCAGTCCGCCGGCTGTGATGCACGAGGCAGGGAAGCAGGGGATTACTGTCGAACTCGGCGGGCGCTCGGCGACTTCCCCCGCCGACTTCTATCGCTGTGGGCGTAAGCTGGCCGACGGCGTGCTGAATGTGCTGCGCCATTACAGGATCATTGACGGCGCGCCGACCTATGCTCCCCGCTGGCTGACGGGCGTGCAGCACGCGCTGCTAGCGCCGATCAGCGGCCTGTTCCTGGCTGAACCCAGGATCAAATTCCAAACCCCGATGAAGAAAGGCGACCGGATTGCGCGCATCGTAGACGCCTATGGCGATCTGCTGGCAGAACTGACGGCTCCTGTAGATGGCATGATCTTCGGTTTGCGAGCGCTGCCGAATGTGCAAACGGGGGACTGGTGCTGCTTCTATGCGGAAATCCAGGGTGAACTGGCAAAAGTATGACCGCTGATCTGATCGTTACGCTGCAAGACTTGGTGCGGATTCCTTCGCCTAACCCGCCAGGTGATACACGTGCCGTCGCCGCGTATGTCGCCGATGCTGTGCGCGGCCTGGGCTGCGTCGTGACAGCGCTGGCTCCTCCTGCTAAACCTGAGGCGGTCAGCGTGATTGCGACGGTGGGGCGGGGCGAGCCGGTGATCATGCTGCACGCACACATTGATACCGTGCCGGTGGCCGCCGACGAACAGCAGCGGTGGCGAACCGATCCTTACGCGGCGGTCATTGAAAACGGCCGGGTCTACGGCAAAGGCAGTGTGGATGACAAAGGGCCGCTGGCCGCCATGATGGCTGCTGTGCGTCATGCGGCGGCTCAGGCCGATCGTCTGCGCGGCACACTGGTGCTGGTTGCCGCCGCCGAGGAGGAAACGGGCGGAGTCCTGGGGACGCGCTGGCTGGCCGAAAACGGCCACCTGCCTAGGTGCGATTTCATCGTGGTCGGCGAACAGACGGCGAATCGTGTGGCGACGGCGCACAAGGGTGTTGTGCGGGCGACGGTGCGCACGACCGGGCGTTCGGTGCACGCGACCAATCCTGACCGCGGCGTCAATGCGATTACCGCGATGGCGTGGGTGGTGCTCGCTTTGGAGCGCTATCACCGTGAGCTGGCGAGCCGTATCCACCCGGTGGTTGGTGTGCCAACCTGCAACGTCGGCGTGATTCGCGGCGGCAGCACCGCCAACGCCGTGCCTGACTCGTGCACAGTTGATCTTGATAGGCGCATGATTCCCGGCGAAGACCCGGCGCAGGTTCAGCGCGAGCTGGTCGAGGTGGTGAACAGCGTGGATGTCGCCCCGGCGCAGGTCAGCATCGGCGGCTTTTTGGTGTCGAACTGGTTCAGTTCGACCGCCGACTCGGCGCTGGCGCGAACATTCCTAGAGTGCGTGCGGGATGCGCTCCAGGATCACCCCGGCCCGATTGGCTACCTGCCCGGCAGCGACGCCAAACACCTGACCGGCACAGCGCGCGGCGAGATGGTGATCTTTGGTCCAGGCAGCTATGAAGTCGCACACGCCGCCGATGAGTATGTGAGCATCGAAGAACTGCAGACGACGTCGGCGATTTTGGCCAACTTTATTGACCGAACCTTGTTCGTGGATGGGTAATCTTGCGCTTTGAAACTATCATCACCAATGGCACTGTCATCACCGAAAGCGGCGTGGAAAAGCTGGATGTTGCGGTCCATGGCGGCAAGATCGCGGCGCTGTTGGCGCGCGGCACGCCGGTTGAAGCCGCCGAAACGCTGGACGCTGCCGGCCAGCTTGTGCTGCCGGGCGCGGTCGATATTCATTTCCACTGCCGTGCGCCCGCTTATCCCGAACGCGGTGACTTCGCCACCGAGACGCGAGCGGCAGCGGCGGGCGGTGTGACGACCGTTTTTGAGATGCCCATCTCCAAACCCTGCTGCGCAACCGGTGATATCTTCCGCGCGCGCAAGGCGCTGGGTCAGGCTAACGCCTACGTCAATTTTGGCCTATACGGCGCGCCTGGGCTGCTCGACCGGCGCGAGATCGCCGATATGGCAGATGAGGGCGCGATCGGCTTCAAAATCTTCATGACCGCCGCCCCCCCTGGGCGCAACGATGAATTTGATGGGCTGTGTCTGCCGTTGGTGGACGGTCTGTACCAGGCCTTGCAAATGGTGGCCGAAACTGGCCTGGTCTGCACGGTTCACGCCGAAGACAACCGGCTGTTAGAATGGCACACAGCGCAGTTGAAAGCGGCTAACCGTAATGATATCGCGGCACATGGCGAGTCGCGCCCGCCGCATGTCGAAGCGCTGGCCATCGCCACCCTGCTCACGCTGAACGAGACGATTGGCGCGAATTTGCACATCGCTCACCTGAGCTGTCAGGAAGCGCTGGAGGTATTCCGGCGTTTTAAACGCACCGGCTCAACCGCCACCGCCGAGACCTGCCCGCACTACTTGTTCTTCACCGAGGATGATCTTGAGCGCGTGGGACCGTATGCCAAGATCAACCCGCCGCTGCGCAAGTTAGCTGACCAGGCGGCGCTCTGGCAGGGGCTTAGCGATGGCAGTCTGATCGCCGTCACCACCGATCATTCCCCGTTTACAGTCGATGAGAAAGAACGCGCCCGTACCGACATCTGGCGCACCCCGCCCGGCGCGCCCGGCGTCGAAGAGCTGATGCTCGGCATGATGGACGCGGCGCTGACAGGCCGTTTGAGCCTAGAACATGCGGTGCGGCTGATCAGCACCAACGGCGCGAAGCGGTTCGGCGTCTACCCTCAAAAAGGCGTGATCGCCGTCGGCTCTGACGCCGATCTAGTGATCTACGATCCAATGCAGACGACCACCATCCGGCCGGAGATGCTGTTCAGCAAGGCCAAAGCCTGCGACAAGCTATATGAAGGCAGGACATTCCAGGGGCGAATCCGGCGCACCATCGTCAACGGCAGGACGGTCTTCAAAGACGGCGAAATCCTGGGAGAACCGGGCTGGGGGCAGTTTGTGCGCCCGGTGCGCGAAAATGTCTTCAGAGGGTTCTGAAAATCATGGCGTACTCGATTGACTTCAGTGAGTATTTTCGCTACGACGAACTGACCGGCCACCTGCAGGGTCTGGTGGCCGCCTATCCAGATTTAGCCGCCTTGGAGTCGCTCGGCAAAAGCTGGCGCGGCCGTGATGTATGGTGCATGACCCTGACGAACCGCAATACAGGCTCACATCAGGAAAAACCTGCGTTCTACATTGACGCCCATATTCATGCCGAAGAAGTCGCTACCAGCCACACGGCGCTGTATACCATATGGTACCTGCTGACCCAGTATGGCACTGACCGGCTCGTCACCTGGCTGCTGGATAACACAACCTTCTACATCCTGCCGCGCGTGAATCCTGACGGCGCGGAGATCAGCCTGACGACGGCCCATCACTGGTGCGGCAACGGGCGCTATCTGCCGGGCGAAGAGCAGACGCGGGGCTTGTGTCAACAGGACATCAACGGCGACGGCTACATCGTGCAGATGCGCATCGAGGATCCGGCCGGCGAATGGAAAGCCTCGCTAGATGATCCGCGCCTGATGATCCTGCGGCAGCCGGGCGAAGTCGAAGATGGGCCGTACTACCGGCTGTACCGCGAGGGCATCATTCGCGGCGACTGGGACGGGGTGACGATCACGATTGAAAAGCCGCGCGATGGCAACCTGAACCGCAACTATCCCGCCGGCTGGTACGCTGAAAACCGGCAGTACGGGGCGGGCGAGTATCCACTGTCGGAGCCGGAGACGTTGGCGGTGGCGCGTTTCATCCTCAGCCACCCCAACATCGCCGGAATGCAGTGCTATCACACGCACGGCGGGTTGCATCTGCGCCCGTCGCTGGTCGCCCCGGACAGCAGCCTGCCGCGATTCGACCTGGCTGTTTACAAAGCGATCGGCGCGATGGGCACAGAACTCACCGGCTACCCGGTCATTTCAGTCTATGAAGAGTTCACGCCCGATCCTGACCAGCCGCGCACCGGTTCGCTCATGCAGTGGTCTTACGACGAAATGGGGATCATCACCTTCTCAACTGAGCTGTGGAACCCGGAACTAGCCGCCGGCATCGCCGATCCGGCTAAGTACCAGATACGAGCGCGGTCGACGGAAGATGAACTTAAGCTGCTGAAGTACAACGACGAGCATCTAGGCGGCAAGGGGTTCATCAACTGGACACCGTTCGATCATCCGCAGTTGGGGCGTGTCGAGATCGGCGGCTGGACGCATATGTACACGTTTCGCAACCCGCCGCCGGCCTCATGGGCGACCACTGAAAAAGCGCGGGCGTTCCTGCCCGACACTCTGCACACCAACTGTCTGTTCACCCTCAAACATGCGGCTTGCGCGCCGCTGCTGCGCTTCGGGCAGGTGCATGCAGCGGCGCTAGAGGCCGGCCTGTATCAAATCACGGCCGTTGTGAGGAATGAAGGCTATCTGCCGACATTCATGACTCAGCGGGCGCTCCAGTATGGCACGGCCGGCCCGGTGACGGTATCGCTCGATCTGCCGCCCGGAGCGGAGCTGCTGATGGGCCAATCGGTGCAGACTGTTGGCCATCTGGCTGGACGCGACGAGCGCAGCGCTCCCTGGTCGCCCTGGCTGCGCGAATGGAACCAGACGGCGAAAAAGGTGGAATGGCTGGTGCGCGCCCCTGCCGGAGCGGTGGCGACCCTTACGGCGCAGTCCCAACGGGCGGGGGTTCAGCGCCGGCAGGTGAGTCTGTCATGATGCTGGGCGAAGCGTTCTACCGGCGCAAAGTCGAGCAGATTCAGGCGCGGCTGGAAGTTGAAAATCTAGGCGGCCTGCTCCTGCTGGATACGTACAACGTCATCTACGCGTCCGGCTTCTTCCACATCCCTTCGGAACGCCCGCTAGGCCTGTTCATCCCGTGCCAGGGCAAGCCGGCGCTGTTTGTGCCGCTGCTAGAGCAGGAAAATGCCGCCGGCACGTGGATCGGCGACGTGCGCACCTACTTCGAATATCCCGGCGAGGAGCATCCAGTCGTCTGGATGAAGCGCGAGTGCGGCGTCAAGTCTCTGGGCGTTGATGCTGTCTCAGCGGGCGTCTTCCGGCTTTTAGGCGAAGATGTCATCCTCACCGATCTGGTTGAGCGGATGCGCTGGATCAAGGAACCAGAGGAATTGGCGCTGATCGAGAAAGCAGCGCGCTACGCTGACTACTGCCTGGAACAGGTGCGTGACCACGCCGGGGGGATCATCCGCGCGGGTGGCACGGAACTAGATATCCTGAAAATGTGTTTGGACGCCACGTCGGCTAAGATGCGCGCGGAAGTCGGCGAGCTGTTCCAGTTACGCGGCGGGTCGGTCGTCGGCACGGTGCACAGCGGGCCACGAGCCGCCCTGCCGCACGGCTCGCCGGTCCGACGCCAGCCTCAGCCCCGTGAACCTGTGATCGCCGGCATCGGGGCAATGGTCGGCGGCTACCACGCTGAAAGCGGCGCCACCTTCATCGTCGGCGAGCCAGCAGGCGACCAGATGCGCTGCTTACAGGCGGCGGCGGACTGCGATGCTGCCGCCCGGAGCTGGCTCAAACCCGGCGCGACCTGCGCTGCGGTCAACGCTGCCGCCCTGGACGTCTTGCGCGATGCCGGACTGGGCGCGGCAATTCGCCACCGAATTGGGCACGGCATGGGGCTGCAAGGCCATGAGGGGCCGTGGCTTGCGCCGGGCGATCAGACGCCGCTCGCTCCCGGCATGGTGTTCTCGAACGAGCCGGGCATCTATCGCCCCGGCGTCGATGGTTATAGGACGATCAACACGATGATTGTGACCGAAGGCGAGGCGTTCGTGCCCAGCCGATTCCTGGCGGCAAACCCGCCTGAAAAGCGGATTCTGCCGTTGTAACGGCGTTTGCTCATTGCGAAAGGACTTTAGTCTATGCCTGAACCAGCCGCGTGGCGTTACCAGAAAATCCTCCAACCCATGTTTGACCTGTCGGCGCCGCATCGCATCTTCATCCATGCGCGCGTGCTAACGTGCCGCGGCGACGAGGTCATCGAACACGGTTTCGTCGAGGTTGAAGGCGGCAAGATCAAGGCCGTCGGGGCGATGAGCGATCTGGGCAGCACCAGCGCCGAGGTGATTGACTGCTCCGGCCAGACGATCATGCCCGGCATGATGAATTCGCACGCGCATCTGGCCTGGGATGGCATCCACGATCTGGCGCGCCAATCTATGGATGATGCACCTGAAATCAGCGCGTACAAAGCATCGGCCAACATGCTCAAGAACCTGCGCGCCGGCATCACGCTGGTGCGTGATCTGGGCATGAACAAGAGCGGCTTTTTCGCCAAACAGGCGGTCGCCCAGGGAATCTTCCCCGGCCCGCGGCTGCTGATCTGCGGCGAGGCCATCGTCCAAACGGGCGGCCACACCTACTGGTGCTGTCGTGAAGCCAGCGGGGCGGACGAGATGCGGCGCGCAGTGCGTGAACAGGTGCGCGGCGGCGCAGACCTAATTAAGATCATGGCCTGCCACGACACCTTGGAATTCACCGACGCTGAGCTAGAGGCGGTGATTGATGAAACCCACCGCAACGGTCTGCCGATCACGGCGCACGCCACCTACAACGAGTGCATCTATCGCGTCGTACAGTTCGGCGTGGACTGTGTGGAACACGGCGGCTCGATGAGCGATGAGACGATCCAACTGCTGCTGGATAAACAAGTCCCGATCGTGACCACGTTCGCGCCGCTGGTGATGCAGGCGCAGGAAGAAGTGGCGCGCCGGTTTAACATCCCCGAGTGGAAGATCGAAGAGCGTAAGCGGGCGATCGCCAATCCGGCGCGTTACGCTGGCCTGGTAAATGCCGCCAAAGCCGGCGTCCTGATCGCCTTCGGCACCGATGCCGGCAGCCCGGCCGTGGGCCATGAGGTCGTCGCGCCAGAACTCAAGTTCATGGTGAAAATCGGCGTCGTCCGGAACAACTACGCCGCTCTGCGCTCTGCCACCAGCGTTGCCGCTCGAATCAATCGCCTGGAGGACAAGCTGGGCACGCTTGAGGCGGGCAAGGAAGCGGATCTGATCGTGATTGATGGTAACCCACTCGAAGATCTGGACGCGCTCGAACGCGTGCGCATGACATTTATCGCCGGCAAGAAAATGCTCGGCGTCGGTTCTTGAGGGGTGATGGCCGCTGTTCTCGGAGACTGGTTGAGGCGCGACAAGCGTCATGCGCTGCTGTTCCTGGTCTACAGCGCAATTTTCCACATCGGCCTGCTGGGGATGGTCGATGTAGTGCTCAATTTCTACTTCGTCAGCCTGGGGCATGGGCCGGACACGATCGCTTTCCTGCAGTCGCTGCCGCGTTTGGCTGGTTTGCTGACCAGTGTCCCGGTCAGCTTGCTCACCAACCGATTGGGCACGCATCGCGTCATCCTGTACTCCACACTGGGGATTGTCGGCACGGTCATGATGTTAGTGTTTCTGCCAACCTTGCCCGCCCTGGCGCTCAGCCGCTTTCTGTTGGGGTTTCTCTACGGCGCGCAGCAGATCGCGATGTCTCCGTTGATGATGACCTTAGTCGAGCAGCAGGAGCAGACGAGTTTCTTCGCGCTGCACAACGTCGTCAGCATGACCGCCATGTCATTCGGCAGCCTGATCGGCGGCGGCACGCCCGCCTGGATGGTATCGCTGCTGGCAGGAGTCGCTTCAGCCGAGGACGTGGCCAGCGCTCAAACCCCCTTCGCCTATGGGGCGGCGCTGATGGCGTCTGGGCTGGTCGTGCTGATTAGCGCGCTGCCGTTCCTGTACGTGCGTATAGTGTCCGCTTCCAGCAAGGACGCAAGGACGCGGGCGCGCCTAGCGCGCAGTCCTTGGGGCTATTTGGTCGTACTCATGCTGCCGATGCTGCCTTTCGGGTTTACAGGCGGACTGACCTTCCCATTTTACAATCTGTTCTTCCGTGATCGTTTTGGCAGTTCTGATCAGTTAGTTGGCATCATTTTGAGTATCGGCTGGCTGGGGATGGCATTTATCCCGCTGGCCAATCCCTGGTGGGAAAAGCGGTTTGGGCGCGCCAACGCGCTCGGCTTGACCATGATGATCGCGGCAGTTGGTTTCATGGGGCTGGCCTTCGCATCCACGCTGGCGCTCAGCGTGCTGACGTTCGTGATAGCGGCCTCTTTCCGCAATGTGATGCAGCCCTTGTTCCAACCGCTGGTCCTCGACCATTTGCCGGTAGATTTTCATAATACAGCCAGCGGCGTGGGGATGGTGCTGTGGAATATCGGCTGGTTTGCGGCGACCAGCATCAGCGGCTACCTGCAGAAAACCGTCGGGTTTGGCGTCATCATGCAGATCGTCGCCGCTGGTGTGCTATTTACCGGGGTGATCATCGTGCTCATCTTTCGCAACCGCCCCCGTTACCAACTAGTCTCGGCCGCAGCCTTGCAGGAGGAACATCCATGAGTCATCGGATTACCGGCATTTTCAATATTCTGGCGACACCTTTTGACGCTGATTTACAGGTGGATTTCGCCAGCCTGCGGCATCTGGTGACGTTTCAGATTGACAAGGGCGCTTATGGCCTCACCATCCTGGGCGTCCTGGGCGAAGCCGCTAAACTCAGTGTAGACGAGCGCCGTCAGGTGATGGAGCAGGTCGTTGAAACGGTGAACGGCTGTATACCGGTCATCGTCGGGACGAGCCACAACGACCTGAAGACCTGCATTGCCCTGAGCCGCGCCGCTGTCGAGGCGGGGGCGGCCGGCGTGATGATCGCGCCCCCGCCGATGCAGAGTCCGTCCGACGACCAAATCATCGGCCTGTACAGCGCCATTGCCGATGCAGTAGACAGCCCGATTGTGGTGCAGGACTACCCGCCGGTGAACGGCGTCATCATGTCGGCGGATATGCTGGCGAAGCTGGCCGAGCAAATCCCCAACGCGCGCTATCTCAAGCTAGAAGACCCGCCGCTGATGGAAAAGATCAGCGCGATCCGCGAGCGCACCGACCGCTTTGAGATCTTTGGCGGCCTGGGCGGGATGTTCCTGCTGGAGGAACTGCGGCGCGGCGCTTCCGGCACGATGACCGGCTTCGCCTTCACTGAAATTCTGGTCGCCGTCTTCCAAGCCTTTCAGGCGGAGAATATGGCTGAGGCGGAGCGCATCTTCGATCACTATCTGCCGCTGATTCGCTACGAGAACCAGCCGGTCATCAATCTGACCATTCGCAAGGAACTGCTGCACCGGCGCGGCGCGATCGCCTGCCCGGCGCTGCGCCCGCCGTTCGCGCCGATTGATGCGGGGACTCATCAGGAAATAGACTGGATTCTCAAACGAGTTGGCATCATTGATCCGACGAAAAAACTCATGTTTGAGCATTGAGAGGAGCGCACGATGGATTTGGGTCTGGCCGGAAAAGTGGCCATGGTGGCGGGAGCCAGTCAGGGGCTTGGTTTTGGCGTAGCGCGAACGCTGGCAGCAGAGGGCGCGCACGTATCCATTTGCAGCAATGATGAAGCGGGGCTGGAAGCCGCCGCGCGCAAGCTGGCGGAAGCCGCGGGCGCTGAAGCGCTGGCAGTGGTGTGTGACGTGACCCGTCCGGCTGATATCCAGGCCTGGGTTGATCGCACCGTCGAGCGTTGGGGGCGTGTGGACGCGCTGTTCATCAACGCCGGCGGCCCGCCGGCGGCGCTGATCAAAGATATCTCGGATGAGCAATGGCAGGCTGCTTTTGAACTGACGTTGATGAGCGCCGTGCGGATGATTCGCGCGGCGCTGCCCCATATGCCCAGAGGCAGCGCGATTCTCGCCAGCACCTCCTCTTCGGTGCGCGAGCCGATCGAACGGCTCGGCCTGTCCACCGTGATGCGGTCGGGCGTAGTGGGGCTGGTGAAAACGCTCGCCGACGAGCTGGCGGCTGATGGCATCCGCGTGAATAACCTGATGCCTGGACGGATTGAGACTGAACGCACGAACTATCTCGATCAACTGGCCGCTCAGCGCCAGGGGATCAGTTTTGAGGAAGCGCGCGCCCGCAGCATCGCCCGTATCCCGATGGGTCGTCTAGGGACTACTGACGAATATGGTCGAGTGGCCGCTTTTCTGCTGTCGCCAGCCGCCTCCTATATCACCGGAGCCAGCCTGCGGGTAGACGGCGGCATGATGCGGTCAATCTAGAATGGTTAGTTAAGGATCTAAAGATGAGCGCCTACGAACAATTCCAGAATCATATCGCTGAGCTGAGCGATATTCTAA
Organism: uncultured Anaerolineae bacterium; assembly: GCA_937922795.1. Lineage (GTDB taxonomy): Bacteria > Chloroflexota > Anaerolineae > Aggregatilineales > Phototrophicaceae > CFX2. Next base: position 32,816 of record CALAJK010000008.1, on the reverse strand, counting down.
ACGCCATCTCTATCTTGAAGTGGGATGCCCGGACACAGATGCCGCCCGGCGGGGCTGAGACGCGCGGTTACCAGTTAGCGACTTTGTCGCGTCTCGCTCAGGAGCATTTCATCAGCGACAAAACCGCTCGCCTGTTAGATGCAGTTGAGGCAGAAATCGCCGGCGAAGATGAAGACTCGTACCGGGTGCGCGCCGTTCGCCAGACCCGTCAGTACTTTGAGATCATCCGGCGCATCCCGCTCGATCTGGTGAGCGAGAAGGCGGCGCTTGAGCCTGTCTCAGAACATGTTTGGGCCAAAGCTAAGGTGGAAAATGACTTCGCCAGCTTCGCCCCTTATTTGCAGCAGCAGCTCGATCTGGCGAAGCGGCAGGCGGAAGCCATCGGCTACCAGGAACATCCGTTTGACGCGCTCGTCTTCGAGTATGAGCCGAGCATGACCGCCGCCAAACTGCGCGTACTGTTTGACCAGTTGAAGGCCGGTTTACTGCCGCTGCTCCAGCGCATCGTCGCCCATGACCGGCCGCTGGAGCGCGATCTGTGGGTGCATGAATATCCGCTAGATAAACAGCGCGCATTCGCGTTAGAAATCGCCCAAGCCTTTGGCTACGATCTTAACCGCGGACGCTTGGACGTTGCGCCGCACCCCTTCGAGATTTCATTCACCCGGCAGGATGTGCGCATCACCACGCGCTACAGCCTCAATTACCTGCCGATGGCGCTGTTTGGGACGCTGCACGAGACCGGCCACGCGCTCTACGAACAGGGGGTTGATCCAGCGCTGACCCGCACTGCCCTGACCATTGATTTCCTGGGCAAATATCCGGTCGGCGGCACCAGCTACGGCGCCCACGAGTCGCAGTCACGCCTGTGGGAGAACCAGATCGGCCGCAGCCGGGAATTCTGGGAAGTTCATTTCCCGCGTCTGCGCGAGTATTTCCCCGAACAACTGGCGCGCGCCGATGCTGATCTGATGTACCGTGCAGTCAACCGCGTCCGTCCCAGCCTGATCCGGGTCGAAGCTGACGAAGTGACCTACAACCTGCACATTATGCTGCGGGTGGAAATCGAAATGGGACTGTTGGACGGCAGCCTGAAGGTGAACGAACTACCCGAAGTCTGGAACGCTAAGATGCAGGAGTATTTGGGCGTCACGCCGGACACTGACACGGATGGCGTCCTGCAAGACATTCATTGGTCGGGTGGCGGGTTCGGTTCGTTCCCCGGCTACACAGTTGGTAACGTGATGTCAGCGCAGTTCCTGGAGGCTGCCCGGCGCGATGTGCCCGGCCTGAACGACGCCCTGGCGCGCGGTGAGTATGCGCCGCTGCTCCACTGGCTGCAGCAGAATATTTACCGCCACGGTCGCGCTTACAGCGCCAGCGAACTGCTGCAGCGCTGCACGGGCAGCGATCTGCAAGTCGGTCCGTATTTGGCTTATCTGGAAGCCAAATTCAGCGATCTCTACCAGTTGGGCGCATATGCTCATTGAGTTTGCTGGCAGGACGGTCATCGTCACCGGCGCTGCCCACGGTTTCGGGCGGGCGATCTGTCTGGAGTTCGCGCGGCGCGGCGCGTCTGTCTGGGGCTGCGACATCCTGCCGGATGAGCTGGCGGAAACTCAGCGGCTGTGCCTGGAGGTCGGCGGGCGCTGTCAGATGCGGGTTGTGGACATCACCCATCGCGACAGCGTGATGGCGTTCACCGCCGAGGCCGCCAGCCAATCGGGCAGGGTAGATATTCTGGTGAACAACGCGGGCGGCGTGCTGGGGCAAGTTGGCCGGCCGCTCGAGGCGGTGACGCCAGAGGAATGGCACGCCATCTTCGCCGTGAATGTGACCGGCGCATTTTACTGCTGCCAGGCAGCAGCGCCAGGGATGAAAGCGGCGTGTTACGGACGCATCGTCAACATCTCCAGCGGCGCCGGCTTGGGCGTCAGCCTGACCGGTATTCAAGCCTACGCGGCATCGAAAGCTGCGCTAGTGAACCTCACGCGGCAGCTCGCCCATGAACTGGGCGCATGGAATATCACCGTCAACAGCGTCGCGCCGGGCTTTGTCCGTTCGAACCCGAACACCGAACGCCAGTGGCAGTCCTACGGCGAGGAAGGCCAGCGCCGGCTGGTGGAAGGCATCGCCTTGAAACGCTTGGGAACGCCGGAGGACATCGCTTACAGCGTCTTGTTCCTGGCTTCGGACTATGCCAGTTGGATCACCGGCCAGGTTTTGTCCGTTGATGGGGGTAAATAATGCTTAACAGTAAGATGTAAGCATCATCCCACTCACATCTACCGTTCGCCGGTTCAGTCCATACACGTTGTCGCAATAGCTCAGCGCCTGTCTACCGCTTCGACAGGCGCTGTGAGTGTCAACCGTTTTGCCAACTCCCTCAATCTGACCCCTCTTGGTCTGCTCATTAGTTTTGACGCGTTTGCCCTGCGAGTACATTAGCGGCGCGAAGGGTGCAGCCTGAGGGCAGAACTCGTGAGGGAGCGCCATAACCTGTAGGCGAGTCGCGAGACTTGGCTGAGCGTTGCGGCTGGCGCCGTCTGTCTCATATCGCTTCGGTCAGCGGTTGGCCTGTGACGAGTTTTTGGTAGAGCGCGACCTGACGTTTGAGCGCCCGGCGCAGCGCCATCGTCTGTTCCGGTACCGGGCGCACCACGTGCGCGACTGCTGGCGGGAAGGATGATAGACCGCAGCGCCCCAGGGCGCACAGCGCCAGAATCGCTGCGCCGCGCGCTGTGATCTCCGCTTCGGCCAGCAGATGCAGCGGACGATTGATGGCGCTGGCGATCATCTGCGCCCAGGCGGGCGACGCAGCCAGCGCGCCGCCGCCTGCCATCAGCGCTGCGTCATCCGACGCTAAGAGGCGGAGCTGATCGTTGATGAGCGCCAAGCGCAGCGCTACACCTTCCAGGGCGGCTTGAAGGATGTCGAGCGCCTGTGTGCCCAGACGCAGGCCGGAGACAGCGCCAGCAGCAGCGCCGGCCCAACCGGGGCTGCGCTCACCGCTGAGCAGCGGCAAGAAGGTCAGCCCATGAGCGTCGGGCGGCCGCCGCGCCAATTCCGCTTCGATCGTCGCATCGTCCGGCAGCGTCAGGACTGACCGCGCCCAGCGAAAGATATTGCCGCCCTCGGAAGTGGCGCCGCCTAGAACGTGGTGACGCGCGTCCAGTCGGTAGCTCCACAGGCCGGGTGGGACGGGCGGCGGCTCGCCTGGCAGGATGACGCGCAAGGCGGCGGTTGTCCCCACCGTCAGCGCGATTGTTGTTTGATCGACGCTGCCTGATCCCACATTGGCGGCAGCGCCGTCACCGACCGCCAAGCAAAACGGGGTTCGCCGCAGCGCAGGCCAGCGCCGGGCATATTCGGGTTTCAGCCCGACCTGCATTTGATCATAGTCGGCCAGTTGAGGCAGTAGGGCGGGGGATATGTCCAGCACTTCAAGCCAGGTCTGGTCCCAGGCGAGGGCAGCACGATCCAGCATCCCCGTCCAGGACGCCATGGAATAGCTGCATGGGGCGTCGCCGAACCACAGCGTATACAGATAGGTGCAAAAATCCATCCAGCGGCAGACAGCCTGAAAACGCGCTGGATCGGTGCGCCGGAGCCAATGGAAGCGGGCAGGGAAGTAGGAAACGTGATGTATACAGCCGGTACGCTGATGAACGTCCTCGCGGTTGATGCGCGCGCCCAGCAAGTCTACATCGGGCTGGCTGCGGGTATCGGCATAGGTGTAGACCGGCGTGCTGGGGACGCCGCGCCGGTCCACGCCCAGCAGGCTGCCGGTGAAGCTGGCCAGGCCGACCGCTTCGATCGATTTCGCCAGCGGGTGCTCCAGAACCTGGTCGATACAGGCTTCGGTCAGACGGCGCAGGTGGTCGGCGTCCGCGTAAGCGGCGCTCGGAGGCTGCGTCGCGAATTGATGCGAGCGAGCAGCCACAGCGTCCGGCAGAAGGCGGGCGCGGTCGTCGAACAGTATGGCGCGAACCGATGAACTGCCGATGTCGATTACCAGAACGGTCATGGTTTCTCCCTGCGGATGAACGCGGCGCCAGGATTGTGACGCTGGCGCTCGCACCTGTCGAATGATTGGCTGTTGATCTCCCATGGTGGGACTGGACAGAAAGCGTTGAGTGCGGTCATGACTGATCGCGCTATCCAGCAGGCGCGACAGTCTCGCTACTGTGATCAGTCCAAACGAACTAATCAAGCACAGTGTAAATATCAGTCGAGTCTGTATCGTTTATGACCGCAGTTTACATTATTTCAATGTCTGGCGCGTAATGTGAACAAATTAAGATGAACTGGCTGACGAGAGGAGACGCAGACTGACCAAAACGATCGCGTCTGCGTCTCTGTCCACGTTGAGTCACGCGGTGGGCGAGGAGGTTGGGAGAGCGCTGGGATGAGCCATAACCCGCGCGATGTGGCGCAGTTCCAACCACCATTCGTTCAACGGGCGGTGGAATTTAGGATCGGTCATCCGCGTGAACTGATCCATGCTGGTGATCTGGATACGTCCGGCTTGCAGCCCGATGAAAGCGCTGGCCGGCGTCGGTTTGCTCGCTTCCTCCGTCAGGAACTCGATGCATCGCGCGGCCAGGCGCGTGGCCAGGATGCGATCAAACGGTGTCGGGTCGCCGCCCTGCTGCTGGTGTCCTAAGATGGCCTGGCGCACGTCGAACAGATTGCCGCCCTCCTCCTCGAACAGCGAGCACATGAAGGCGGTAGTATAGAAGGGGTTGGCGCGTTCATTGCGGATCATCAACCCCAGACGTTTGTTGTTGCGAAAGCCCTCGATCAGGTTTTCTAGATCAGCCTGCAAGTCTTTGAGGGAGACGCCTTCTTCGTGCAGGTAGACCCGCTCGGCGCCGGTGGCCAGCCCGCTCATCAGCGCCAGATAACCGCAGTAGCGTCCCATCACTTCGACGACGAAACAGCGCCGCGAGGCGACCGCCGATTGTTTGATCTTGTCCACCGCCTCTAGGATGTTGTTGAGCGCCGTATCTGAGCCGATGCTCAGTTCTGATCCTGGTAGATTGTTATTGATGGTGGCCGGCAAGCAGATGATCGGGATATTGAAAGTCGGGTATTCGGTGCGGCGGCTGTAGAGCTGGTTGCAAGCTTCATAGCCGTCCCAGCCGCCGATCATTAGGATACCCTGGATGTTGTGCTTTTCGATCTGGCGAGCGATGGCGTAGAATTCGCCGCCGCTCGGCACTTTCCGGTTAGTGCCTAATTCGGCGCCGCCGCGTGAAGCCCAGCCGCCAACATCCATCCACTGCAGCTCGACCATATCGCCTTCAATGAAGCCTAAGAAGCCGTTGCGAACGCCGAGCATCGTATGGCCGCGGTCAATGCCCAGCCGAACGGCCGCCCGCACAGCCGTGTTCATGCCTGGCGCGGGTCCGCCCGCGTGAAGGATAGCGATGCGCAGAGGAGTTTGTTCAGCTGAGGCAGGGCGCGGAAGCGACCGCACCAGCGTGCGGAAGTGGCGAAAGGTCTCTTTGAAGCTGCTGCCGCGCATCTCCATGGCGCGTTCGTAGTCCTGGTTCTTGATGAGTTCAGCGATGCGTTGGGTCTGTTCCACACACGTGACCAACGGCGACCGCGTCACCCGGTTTTCACGGATGCCGATGATCTGCGGTTCGCTCTCCGGCGACGCCGACAGGATGTGATCTACTGCGGCATAGCCCAGCAGGGTGCTCAGATAGCGATCGAAGGCGCTGGGGGCTCCTCCCCGTTGGACGTGCCCTAAGATTGTCACCCGCGTATCTTCGCCCAGCCGGTCTTCCAGCACCTGGCGCACATAGTGCGAGCTGATAGGATTGCCATGGCGGTCACAGGCGCCTTCCGCAACTATGACTAGGCTGTGACGCCGACCTGCTTGCCGCGCAGCGTGCAGCACCTCGCACATGCGATCTTCCCAGTTGTCAATTGTGGGTGGGCTTTCGGGGATCAACAGCCAACCGGCGCCGGTGGCTACTGCGCTCATCAGCGCCAGATAACCGCAGTTTCGCCCCATCACTTCGATGACAAAAGACCGCTGGTGACTGGCGGCAGTGCTGGTGATGGCGTCGATCGCCTTGGTGATGCGGTGGAGCGCGGTATCAGCGCCGATAGTCATGTCGGTTCCGAACATGTCATTGTCGATCGATCCCACCAGGCCGACGATACGCATCTGGGGGTGCGCATCGGCTAGTTCCTGGCTGATCTGGCCGGAGGCGACCAGTTCGGCTGTCAACTCAGGCCACTCTTGGCGAAAGATGTTGGCTCCGGTCAGGCTGCCATCGCCGCCGATCACGATCAACCCATCAATGCCGTTCATCAGTAGATTGTAAGCTGCCTGCCGACGGCCTTCGCGCGTCCGAAAAGCCGGGCAGCGCGCCGTTCCGATGATCGTTCCGCCCTGGTGCAGAATGCCGCCCACCGATTCCCATGTCATCTTGCGGATGTAATCACGGCCATCTACCATACCCTGGTAACCTTCGTAGATGGCATAGATGTCTACGCCCCGGCTGAGCGCGGTACGGACGATAGCGCGAACCGCAGCGTTCATACCTGGCGCGTCGCCGCCGCTGGTCAGCACCCCCAAGCTTTTGATGTTATTCACTGCCATGTGCGGACTCCATGAACTGGGACATGCATTGCGGTTTTCAGTCTTCAGCCAATGAATCAACCTACTGTCGCGCGCTAGCGCGCGGCGCGCTTAACACCGATCTCTGCCATGAAATAGGAACCAGACCGCCACCCCCACTATTCTAGCAACCTGTTGTTAAAAACCGATAGAAACTTCATCATGTCAAACCCATGCCGCTTGTCACCCCAGAGCACACGCATCCAAATCGATGAGCAGATCACAAAGGATCAGAAAATGGTATAGGAGAGCACCAGTGTGCGCGCCCGGCGGATAGATACGTCACGATCTGCCTCCACAGAAACCATCACTGCGTTTTGCAGAACCGCCCTGAATTTTGATACGACAGCCCAGCTCGTCACCCCGCAGCGCGCACATGGATTCGCAGACCGTGGAACAGTTCAACAGCCTGCTGTATGGTATACTGCAGCAGTTGGTTTGCTGCATAGTCGTATCCACAGTACAACCAGTGTGTTTGGGAGATAACGATGGAAGATGGGCTGAACAGTCAGGAAGTCGCTACGCTGGCCGGCGGCTGTTTCTGGTGTCTGGAAGCTGTCTACGTGCTGCTCAAGGGGGTTCGGTCGGTGGTTTCAGGGTATTCGGGGGGGCATACGCCGAATCCAACCTATGAACAAGTATGCAGCGGCAGCACCGGTCATGCTGAAGTCGTGCAGATCACCTTTGATCCCCAGGTGATCACGTTCCGCGATCTGCTAGATGTGTTTTTCACCATTCACGATCCAACGACGTTGAATCGGCAGGGCGCGGATGTCGGCACGCAGTATCGCTCGGCGATCTTCTACCATACGCCGGAACAACAGGCGACCGCGAAAGCTGTGATCAGCGAATTGGAGGCTGCACGCATTTGGCCTGATCCAATCGTGACCGAAGTGACGCCCTTTGAGCGCTTCTATCCGGCAGAAGCCTACCATCAGGATTATTTTGCGCGCAATCCTTACCAGCCCTACTGTCGGGTAGTGGTCGCGCCCAAAGTGGCCAAAGCGCGCCAGCGGTTCCTGGATAAACTTAAACAGTAGCTTCTGCTTGGGTGCTGTCGGGTTCTGGTTCTGAGCGGGCGGTGGCGGCGGCAGCGGCGGTCACCAGTCCGATCCCGATCAGGCTGCGCAGGTCGAGCGTTTCGTTGAGCATGATGAAACCAATGGCGGCGGCGACCACTGGCTCCAGGCTCACCAGCAGGCCGAAAGCCCGCGGCGACAGGCGCTTGAGCGCCTGGAACTCCAGCCCAAACGGCACTGCTGATGACAGCAGCGCTACAACCAGACTGAGCGCGATCAGCGTTGGAGCGGTCAATACTTGGAGAGCGCCGCTCAAACCAAAAGGCATAGCGGTGATGGCCGCCGCGAACATGGACAAGGTGAGCGCCATCTGCGTGTTGACGCGGCGGCTGATACGACGCGTCAGGAGGATATAGATCACCCAACTTACGCCTGACAGGCCAGCCAAGAACATGCCAGCCGGCTCAAGTGAGACATTGGTGACAGGCGAAAGCAGCAGGATGCCAGCGGCAGCCAACAGCGCCCACAGCAGGTCGAGCAGCTTACGCGAGCCCAAGACGGCCAACCCCAATGGACCGGTGAAAGAGATGGTGACAGCGATGCCCAGGGGGATGCGGTCAATCGCGGCGTAGAACGCCAGCATCATCAGGGCGATGCTGACGCCGTACAGGGCGATATAGCCGTAGTCCCGCCATGAACGCCCGCGGACGGCTGGTCGCCAGATCAGACCGAACAGGATGCCGGCTAGCAGCGTGCGTAGAAACACGACGCCGCTCGGCCCGGCAGTATCGAAAAGGCCTTTGGCCAATGCTGCCCCGACCTGTACGGAGATGACCGCCAGCACCACTTGAGCCCACGGCGGAATGACGCGCAGCCAGGCAGCGCCTCGCGCAGACGATCGAGGAAATACGGTAGGCGTTTCGGCCTGTGTCATAGATCGTTCACTTTTCCTAATCAGATTGGACAAGCGAGAACAGAAAGGTTGTCCAGGCGAACTGCCGCTGACCGTGTCTAGAGTGTCTCGCGCGCAGTTAGAAATGGCTCCAGCGGCGGGCGGCCGGTGGCTGACCAGTCGCGCAGATATTCCAGCGCAGTATGGATGAGCGCGAGTACAGCGCGGCGCTCGTTCATCTCAGGCGCTGACTCGCCCCAGAGCGCGTCGAGCGTCGCATCTGGGTCGTTGATCTCCGCAGGCGCTCTGTTCTGCATGACGCTGAGCGCCGCCGCTGTGCCGAGCGCATAGCGGATGGGGCGAATACCTTGATGGTGCGCCAGCCGCATCGTGCCGATGAGCCGGTCATCCCATCCCAGTTTGCGCGCCGGGTCGCGTCCGACGCGCTCCACTGTGTCCCGCAAATAGGGGTTGGTCATCCGTTCTAGCAGATCATCGGCGTAAGCGGCATAGCCTTCAGGCGTGAAAAGTGGGTCAAGCCCGCGGTATTTACGGATCAGCGCCGCGCCCGATTCTTCGATGAAGGCGGTTCGCAGGAAGGTCATGACATCGGGTTGACGGCGCAGATCGGCGATGCGCTCGACGCCTAGCAGCGAGCCGATGTACGCCGCTAGCGCATGCGTGGCGTTGTGGCCGTAGAGTTTGGCTTCTTCAAACGGCAGCAGGTCGGCTTTCTCCTCAAATACGCGGATGCCGCGCTGGAAGGGATCGGCTCCGGGACCGAAGTCGATACGCGAGATCAGAATGCGGTTGAACGCTTCGACCAGAAAAGCGCGCGGGCTGCCGGGCGTCACCGGCAGCAGTCCAGCCGCTTCTAGTTCCTCTTGCGTGGCGATCACCCCGCTCATCTTGCCGATCACAGTGTTGAGGAACCGCACCTGCGCGCGCACGGCCTCCCGTTCTTCTGAGGGGATTACGTTGAATACCGCCTCTTCCAGAATTTCTGCCGCATGGTTGTGGTTCTCGGCGGCATAGACCACTGCCCGCGGGCCGCCAGCGCGGGTTTTCAGGCGCAGCCCTTCCGCTAGCAAGCGATGGAGGCTGCCATCGCTTGGCGACACGTAGTGATTGACGCTAGGGACAGCCGTGCCGATCTCTTCGGCGGCGGCGATGGCGTCGATTAGACGCGCGCGATCGGCGGCCTGGGCGGGATCTTCGATCTGCACCGGGCCGATCAGCGCCCGTTCGACGCCCTGCGCGTGGGCGATGTTCACGTGAAATAGGCCGTTTTCCCGGCGGACGGCGGCGACCATCTCTGGCAGCACTTCGGCCACAACCAGCCGCCCGAATTGGCCGGATTGGAAAGCTTCATACAGAAACAGCCCCGACTGGATGGCGCCAAAGCCAAAGCCGACATAGGTGCGCGCGCCGCTGAGTGTCACTTTCAGCGCATCTCCTGACCGCCGGTGACGTTGATCGCCTGTCCCGTCATATAGCTGGCCTGGTCGGACGCCAAGAAGAGCAGCACATTGGTGACATCGTCGTAGGTGCAGCCGCGCTTCATGGGGACTTCGTTGATGTATTTCTGGCGCACCTCCTCTTCAGTGATCCCCCAGCGGCGGGCATACTGCTTGTACAGCGAGTCAACCCACAGGGGCGAATCAAGCAGGTTGCCGGGACAAATGGCGTTCACGCGCACGCCATATTCGGCCAGTTCGAGGGCGGCGCTCTGTGTCAGCCCGATGCCGCCGAACTTGGAAGCCGCATAGGCTGAGTTCTTGTAGCTGCCTTTCTTGCCAGACTTGGAATTGATCTGGATGATCACGCCGCTGCGCTGCGCCTTCATGACGCGGGCGGCGTGCTTGACGCAGATCATGTAGCCGACCAGGTTGACGTTGATGACTGCCTGCCATTTCTCTACCGGGAATTCGTCAATATCGCCGGAGATCAGAATGCCGGCGTTGGCGACCAGAATGTCCAGCCTGCCAAATTCGCGCACAGTGCGGTCAATCATCTCCGCCACCTGCGCTTCCTGGGTCACGTCAACTTTCATCGCCAGGGCGCGGCGCCCCATCTGCGCTTCAATCGTCGCTGCCGTCTCAGCCGCTGCTGCTTCGTTTAGATCGGCGACGACGACATGGCAGCCGGCCTCGGCCAGTCGGTAGCAGATGGCTTGTCCCAATCCCTGAGCGCCGCCCGTCACGATGGCGATTTGATCTTGCAGCATCACAGTCATGGCTCACCTCTCTACGGCAGCATCAATCGCAAAAATTCCTCTTCGGCTTCAGGCGTCCATTCTCGTCCATCGCGCAGTTTCGCATAGACAGTGGGTAAGACATCCTTCAGATCGGGCAGAGCAGTCAGCGGCATTTCCTTGATGTGCGGGAAGATGACGACTTTGCCGGGAAATACAGCGTCCTGGACGGCGCGCAGGCCATCGCGGAAGGCGCTGAGCGAGCCGATCGCCGCCACGGCGCGGATGGGCGAGAGGATGCCGGCTTCGGCCTGCTGCAGGGTGATGCGGATGTCATCCATCATCGAGCCGGAGTGACCGATGTAACGGACGCCTTTGAGATAGACATCGCTGACGTCTATCTCGGCAAACGTGCCGCGGCCCACGCCGGCGAAGACATTCATCACACCTTCTGGAGCCAGGAAAGCCGCTCCATCGCTGATCAGGCGCGGCACTGGGGCGAGCACGATGACGTCATCAAAACCCGGACTCCGGAACGCTTCTAACTGAGCAGCCGCGCCCTCGGCCATGGGGTTCAGGCAGATGAACTCAATGCCTCTAGCGCGCGCGTCGGCCTCAAAGGTGATGCACAGGTCTTCCAAGCGATGATCGCTAACATCCGTACAGACGATGACCGCGGGCGGCTTCTCAATCTGGATGGCGCGCTGAACGTGCATCCTGCCCATCGGGCCGGCCGCGCCGATGAACCAGGCGCGCCCGCCCGGTTTGAGCTCGGCGCGCACCGGTTTGTCAGCGTAGGCGCGGGCGATGTCGGGGCTTGTCCCGCCGACGTAGAGCCAACGGTTATAGTGGACGCGCCCGATGTCCAACTGGACGCTGCGCGCCAGCGGCCGGTCGGCGATGATGGCGAAGATGCCGAAGTTGGCCAGGTAAGGGCTGACTTGTTCGATCCGATCGGCGTCTGGGCCCAATAGAATAATGTCGTCCACCTTGTCGATCGGGGGGTGACCAGGATCGTTCACCTCGATCACCTCGACGCCCAGTTCAGCGGCGCGGGCGCGCAACCAACCTGAGAAGGCCTTTGGCACCTGGGTGAGCATCAAATGATCGGGGTGCGAAGCGGCATCGAAACCGGCGCTGATGGTGTAAGGTCGCGGGTCATCAGGATCAGTCCCGATCACCCAAGCTGTGCCGCCGGCCTTGAGGCCGGTGCGGTAGTTCAAGCGATAGGCAGCGATCACACAGGCCCAGGGTTCAGTCAGGGCGCTTTCAACATAACCGGTAGTCGGTTTGACTGGCAGCAGATAATTGCCCTCATCTCCGTTCAACACGCGCTGGTCAATCACGCCGTATTTGGAGAAGCCACCCTCAATCTCATAGCCGTAGGCGTAACCCACCCCATTGACGTAGACGTCAGCCTGAATGATGAAGCGGTCGCCGACTTTGTACTGGTCACGCAGTTGGTCGCCAACTTTGACCACCGTCATGCTGACTTCATGCCCCAGGACGACCGGTCGGGTGCGCATATCCCGGTAGATGCGCGGATGTTCCTGTCCCAGTTTGATCACTTTGATATCCGAGAAGCAGATCCCTACCGCGTCGTGGCGCACCAGAAGTTGATCAGGGGCGATCTCCGGCAGCGGCACGTCAATCGGTTTTCCATCCTGCCCCAGGTTCTCAAACCCCGCGCCGTACAGCGGCCAGATCGTATTGTGATCGGGCAGCGGCGCGTCGGCGCGGCGGTAGTCCGTCAATTTGTCGCCCATGATCTACTCCTCAAGAATCATTGATTCAGTTTAGCAATCATTGGTTCAGTTTAGCTAAAATGTCACCCGGCGTCAGTTGGTCTGTCAAGCCCAGGCTTGTCGCTTTCCCTGGCGGCAGCAGCCGTCCCACCTGGGTGTAAAACCGGTTGCGCTGCGCGCGCTCAGGTAGATAGCTGGCTGCCCAGGCGCTTTGATGACCCAGACCAGCAGCGCGCTGCAGGGCGGTGTGGCCGTAGATAAAATAAGCGCCGTCTAAAAACGTCTGGCGCACCGGGGACAGTTCGGGGGCGCCGAAGTCGTCCACCAGTTTTTGGCCGAAGCTGTTCATCTCAGTGCCGACGTTGAGCGGCAGCGCCAGCTCCTGAGCCAGGGCAACGATGCGGTACAGATGCTGGACTTTGACCTGTCTGGCTGCGGGGTCAGCGATGTTCCAGTTGCGGTCAGGGATGATATTCAAGGCGACGACTCCCTGCCGCATGAGCAGCTCCAGCAGTTCTTCAATCGCCCGCTCTCCCGGTGATGTGCCGTCCAGCCAGGCGGCGCAAGGCAGCGCTCCACAGGCAGTGATCAGCTCGTGAAAAGGCGCCACCAGCGGGAAGGAGCCAGCATCGGGTTGCACGTAGCCGGCGCCGCCCTTTTTCATCAGTTTGCCGCGCACGAAGTTTTGAAACTTCGGCGAGTCGGCCAACATGTTGGCAACCTGGTCTACCGGCGTATCCAGTCGGTTCGCCCAGAAAGGCGCAGGATCATCATATTGGCGTTCGGCGGCGCGTATGTAGGCCACCACCAGATGCCGTTCGGTCGGGTTGCCGGCGGGCGTCAGCGGCAGAACGTCGCGTTCGTAATCAATCGTGACCGGATCGAGATATGCGTTAACGCGCTGCACCATGTCGCGGTTGCGCCGGTCGGCGCGCTGACGCAGGTCATCCAGGATGCCCGCGGCTGATGCCGGCACCGCGCTCGTGGTAAAGCCGATGCCCATGTGATAGCAGATGCCGGGTTCGCCAGGCGAGTTGATCTCACGGGTGGCGAACTCAGGGATGTATACGCGCGTTTCGATGCCGGCGCTGCCGCGTATCTCTACCTGATCGCAGGCATTCAAGAATTCATCGACGCCGTCCAGCACGTCGAAATCGACAATGCCCATTAAAGGGATGCCTAATTTGCGACCCAGCCAAGCGAGCGAAGTCGGCGAATGACCATACGCATTGAACGAGAAGAACGTGTGACAGTGCATATTGGCCGCTTCTGTTTCCGGCGGGAACGTCAGCCGGCCCTGGCGCGCCAGCGACAGCAGCTCGTCGAGCGCCGCTGCGCGGACGGCAGCATCAAAGTGCTGAAGTTGGGTTTCCAGTTGAACGATGGTAGGATCGTCGGGCGCAGAGGTCATTATCCTGCTCTTGTCGAATAGCGTTGGCGCTCTCAGCTAACGAGCTGGTCTAAAGTCAGGCCGTCACGCGGGATGAATTCCCGCCAGTAGGCAGCCGATTCGCGGATGTTGTTCAGGCTGTGCTGCGGACGCTCGGCAGTGCCGCTGAAGATTTCCAGTGTAAGGTAAATGTCCTGACAGGGAGGCGGCAAATCCGAGACGTCGGCGGCGCGCTGGTAGGCAGTGTGCAGCGCTGATAGCAGCCGCTGAGGCGTCACGATCCCGTCTCGATTGTACTTTTCGGTGAACGGGCGGTGCGCCGATACGCTGCCGTCGGTCTGCTGTAGATGGATGATCGGTGCGAAACATCCCAGCGTCTGTGCCCATGCGTACAGGTCAGCATCCTGCGGTTCGGCGAACCACTGCGGATGGCGCTCGATCTGTTCAGCCAGGCGGTGTGTAGGCTGGCCGTCATCCAGCCAGTCGGAGTCGGCGATGTATCCCAACCACAGATCAGACGGGGCGTCGCCGCTGCGCCGGGCGTGGGTATAAGCGTCTAGCTGCGCCGGCTCTGGCCGCAGAAAGTGACGCTGTCCGGTTTGATGCCCAGTATCGAGCGTGATGTACAGCGCTGAACCGCCTTGTCGGTAGACCGCCCGCATTAGCCGCCGCGCCCCTTCGATCGTCCAAGGTATCTGATGTGGACTGTACATCTGTTCGACCGACAGACTAGGAAGCCCAAGTTCTTGAGCATATCGAGCCAACGCGGCCAGTCGGGCATAGAGTTCGGCTTCTGCGGCAGCATAGCGATCTGGATCGGCTACTGTCGCCTGAGAGAAGGCATGACAGAAGAAACCCAGGCCGGCGCCCAGCGCTGCCGCGGTGCGGATCATAGGCTCCAGCCAGCGATGATGGATATGATCGCGGATGCGCGCGTCAGGATGTCCCAACCCCAGCGTAGTATAAGTGCCGTGTCCAGAGTACAGGTTGGCTACACGGACACCGGTGCGATCCGTCGCCTTGCGGACTTTATCGATCCAGGCTTCGAGCGCCTCAGGTGTGGTGTACAATGGATCGCACTCATTATCAGCGCTGGCCTCAATGTAGTAGATGCCAGCGTCGGCGGCGATCTGCGCCCATTCCTCTGGTTCAGTCCAACGCTTCGATGCAAAGCAGTTGTCCAGGGCAAGATAGATCCTGGGGAACATCCACTGGCCTTCCTGGCGCGAGACACGCCGTTTGCGATGAGCCGCGCCCTCATACGCCCAGGCGATTGCGGCGCAGGATTTCGTCAGTTGTCTGCACGGTGGTCACCTGATGGCCAGGAAGCGGCAGCACGCGTTCATGAATGGTATCCAGGATCCACTCTTTCTGCGGGAAGAACGCATCCTCCAGCTCTGCTGCCGGCGTGATCCAGTTGCGCGCGCCGACGACCGCCACTGGCCCATCCAGGTAGTCGAAAGCAAGTTGACTGATGTTGGAAGCCATGGTGTGCAGGAATGAGCCGCGCTCACAGGCGTCAGATGCCAGCACGATCTTGCCCGTTTTTCTGACTGACTCAAGGATCTTCTCGTAATTCAGCGGGTTGATGAACCGCGCGTCAATCACCTCAACCGATAGGCCGTACTGCTGCTGTAGGATATCCGCCGCCTCCAGCGCCCGGTACAGCGTAGCGCCGATGGTGACGATCGTCAGATCGCTGCCCGTGCGCCGGATGGCCGGTTCGCCGAGCTCAACTTCGTAGTAGTCAATCGGGACACCGCCTTCTACCAGCGTCTCCGGTTCGGTGTACAGCCGCTGGCTCTCGAAAAAGACGACAGGGTCGGTGCCGCGCAGCGCCAGATTGAGCATCCCTTTGGCATCGTAGGCGGTGGCGGGGAAGAACACGCGCAGTCCGGGGATGTGAGCGACGATCGACGTCCAGTCCTGAGAATGCTGAGCGCCGTACTTCGACCCGACCGAGACGCGCAGCACCAGCGGCATCGTCAGCACGCCGGCCGACATGGCCTGCCATTTGGCCATCTGGTTGAAGATTTCATCGCCGGCGCGCCCCATGAAGTCACAGTACATCAGTTCGGCCACGACCCGACCACCGCTGAGCGCATAGCCGACCGCCGTGCCGACGATCGCACCCTCTGAAATAGGCGTATTGAACAGTCGATGGTAGGGCAAGCATTCTGTCAGGCCGCGATAGACGCCGAAAGCGCCGCCCCAGTCTCGGTTTTCCTCGCCATAAGCGACCATAGTCGGGTCTTCGTAGAAGCGGTGCATCATGGCTTCATACAGCGCTTCAGCATAGGTGACGCACTGGAGCTTGGGCAGCGGTTTGCCATCCTTGAGGCCAAAGCGATGTTTGGCGTAGGTGATCTTCAATCGGCTCTCGTCTTTTGGCAGCAGCACTTCGGGTTCACCTTCGGCCATTCGGTCGGCGAAGCCGTAAGAGAACATCATGCTGCCGATGACGTCGGTCTTGGTATCCACACGGGGCGAAATTTCGAGCGAGACGGCAGCCTTGAGCACTTCGATCAGCCGCTCGCTGATGTCGGCTTTGAACGCTTCCAGGTCGGAGTCGCCGGCATGGCCGTTTTCTTTGAGGTATTCAGCATAGCCGATGAGCGGGTCATGCTGCCGCCAGCGCTCGACCTCGTTCTTGTCGCGATATGATGAAGCATCAGACGGCGAGTGGCCGGAGAACCGATAGGTGACCACATCTAGCAGCACCGGGCCGCGCCCGGCTTCCAGGATGACGCGCTTGCGTTCAATGGCGTCAGCGACCGCCAGCGGATTATAGCCATCCACACGTTCGGCGTGCATGGCTTCCGGGTTGACGCCCAGGCCGACGCGCGCCAGCACCTGGAAACCCATTGTCTCGCCGACCGGCTGGCCGCCCATGCCGTAGAAATTGTTCATGAAGTTGAACAGCATAGGCGGCGCCCCGCCGATTTCTGGATCCCACAGGGTGCGGTATTGATCCATCGCGGCGAACATCATGCCTTCCCAGACTGGGCCGCAGCCCATGGAGGCGTCGCCGATGTTGGCGATGACGATGCCAGGCTTACGATTGATGCGCTTGTAGAGCGCGCTGCCGACGGCGATATCGCCGGAGCCGCCTACGATGGCATTGTTAGGCATGACGCCGAAGGGCGGAAAGAAAGCATGCATAGAGCCGCCCATGCCCTTGTTGAAACCGTAGGCGCGGCCAAAGATTTCGGCCAGCGTGCCGTACAGCACATAGTCTATCGCCAGATCTTTGACAGATCGTTTGCGGCTGAACGTCTCGACCACGCGCAGCGTCTGGCCCTGCATGTACGACTCCATGATGGCCATCAGTTGGTTGTCGTTCAGCTTTTCAATGGCCGAAAAGCACTTGGCGAGGATTTCACCATGGCTGCGGTGTGACCCGAAGATGAAGTCGTCGGTCGTGAGGTGATACGCTTGGCCGACAGCCGATGCTTCCTGACCGATCGAGAGGTGCGCGGGGCCCTTATGGTTGTATTCGATGCCTTCGTATACGCCCTCTTTCTTGATGCGGTCGAGCATCGTCTCGAACTCGCGGATGAAGAGCATGTCGCGGTAAATGCGCACCAGCCCATCTCGTCCAAATTTCTGCGCTTCTGCGGCTGGATCCGACTCATACGCGTTGAGCGGGATTTCAGGGCTTTTCAGGACGGTTTTCTGGCGGACTTCGTTTGGGTCAATCAGGATGGCTTTGGTCATGGTGTTTTCCTCGGTCAGTGATGTTGGTCTGGCAGCTACAGCGCCAGTGTGAGTTCAAAAGCGGCTAGATTTTGGCTGAGCGCATGCAGGAAACGAGCCCCGGGCGCGCCGTCAACCACCTGATGGTTGATCGTCAGCGACAAACCTAGATGTGGGATGAATTCAACCCCTTTATCCGTTTCAACCGCTTTGAGATTGATATTGCAGACTCCCAGAATGGCTACTTGAGGCGGATTTAAAATCGGCGTGAAGCTCTCAATGCCGAAGCTGCCCAGATTGGTGACGGTGAACGTGCCCCCGTTCAGTTCATCCGGCAGTACTTTGCCGTTCAGACAGGCTTCTGCCAGACGGCGCGACTCCTGGGCGAGCTGCTTCAGGCCAAGTTGATGCGCGTTCCGGATGACCGGCACGATCAGGCCGCGAGGCGTGTCGACGGCAAATCCCAAATGGACGCTGCTGTACTGATGGATCGCATCGCCGGTGAACAGCGCGTTCAAATCGGGGAACTGGGGCAGGGTGCGCGCTACCGCCAGCAGCACCAGATCGTTGATCGTGATCTTCTGCAATCCCAGCGCTTCGGGGCTGCTCTTCAAGCGCTGGCGGTAGGCCACCAATGCGCGGGCATCCGCCGCCGCGTGCATCGTGAGCTGGGCGGTGGTCTGCATGGAGGCCAACATGCGCTCAGAGATGACTTTGCGGGTGCCCTTGAGAGGGATGACCTGAACATCGTCTGCGGGAGCTGAGGCAGGGTAGGGCGCGGTGGCGGCCTGAGAGGCGGCCGGTGCGCCGCTCACCGCCTGCAAATCCTTGGAGGTGATGCGCCCGCCGATGCCCGATCCGGTCGGCGGCGCGGCGAAATCGCCCGACGAAACCATCGAGCGCGCCAGCGGCGTCATGCGCGGTCGGCTTGCCAGCGCCGCCTGGATGTCGCGCTCGATGATACGCCCACCTGGCCCGCTGCCCTTTATGCCCGTGATGTCCACTTCTTTACGCTGCGCCAGGCCACGAGCCCGCGGGGAAATGCCCACGAAGTCTGGCGCTTTGGTTGAGGGAGTTTCGGGGGGAGTAGGGGCAGCAGACGGGGCCGACGCGGCTTCGGCCGCTGCTGACGGAGGGGCTGTGGATGCGGCTGGCCGCAGATGATCAATCGGTTCTCCTGGTTCGCCCACGGCGGCAATGGGCACTTGAACGGGCACGTCGTCGCCTGGTTGGAAAAAGAGCTCTAGGACAGTGCCGGATACTGGACTTTCGACTTCCATGGTCGCTTTGTCGGTTTCGATCTCGCAGATCGCTTCGCCTTCAGCGATGCGGTCGCCAGGGCGCTTCTTCCACTCGACGATGATCGAGCTCTCGACCGTATTTCCCAGTTTGGGCATGACGACGGCGGTTGCCATGATCTGTTTACCTCGTGAAGGGAATGCAGCTTGTCATCGCGCCGTTATTGTAGACTCAGATCACCCGCGTTTCTAGCAAAGGTATGTCCAATGTGAAAGTGGATCAACTATTCATCTGAGGGGCTGACGCATGAATTTTTGCAATTATACATCGCTGCGGTTCAAAGCTCTACCTCGGTTTTGGATGTGTTTTGGATGATGCCCTCGCCGTTTCGATGTGAAAACCCGTTCGTCGAACCTTAACATGAGAATTGCTTTGCAAAGCTAAATAAACTGCGGTACACTTGTTTAGCGATGCTAAATAATTATTCTGGCGGGAAGTTGATGACGGTCAGGGGCTTGACCACGTTGAGCGCCGCTCTCGATCCTGACCGATCGTCCAGCCCCTGCTCCGCCATTTCAGTGGTTCCCGCCACTTCTCAGAAAGGATTCGTCTGATGGCTCCCTCAAAACGAAACATGTACCGTTTCCCCTGGTCTGGCAATGACAACCCGATCGGCTGGTTGGAAGTGACAGACCGCTGCAATACCTACTGCCGCGGTTGCTACCGTATCAATGGTATGCAGGGACACAAATCGCTGGAGCAGATCAAAGAAGAGATCAACCTGCTCAAGACGTGGCGCAACTGTGACAATATTTCAATTGCGGGCGGAGAGCCGCTCATTCATCCTGACATCCTGGATATTGTCGCTTATATTCGCAGCCAAAAGATGAAGCCGCTCATTTTGACCAACGGCATTCGCCTGGAGAATAACCGCGAGTTCATGGTCGAGCTGAAAAAGGCGGGCGCTGTTGGCTTTACCTTTCACATTGACAGCGAACAGCATCGCCCTCGCTGGAAGGGAAAAACCGAACATGAGTTATTTGAGCTGCGCCAGCATTTCGCTGATATGGCGCATTCAGTCGGCGGCTTGTTCGTCAGCTTTGGCATGACGGTCTACCCTGGTAACTTGGATTTTGTGCCAGACCTGGTGCGATGGGCTAATCAGAACATTGATCGTGTACATGGGCTGGTGCTGATCGGCTTCCGCAACGCCGTGATGGGGGGCGATTTCGAATATCTGGTGGACGGCAAGCCGATCAACATGCAAACTAGCTATGTGGCTGACTCTGACGCCGAGTCGTATCTCACGTCGTCCGATATCTACGCCAAAATCCAGGAGTCGTTCCCGCATTACGAGACATCGGCTTATATGGGCGGGACGCAGGCGCATGACAAGATCACCTGGCTGGTTTCGGCGCAGCTAGGGACGCGGACGCGTATGTATGGCTCGGTTGGGCCGAAGGTCATGGAGCTGTTCCAGGTCATTCATCATCTGCAGCATGGCACTTACGTCATCTATTCGCCCAGCCACAGGATCCCAAAGATCGCCTTCTTGTTGGGGCTGCTGGATAAAGGAGTCCGCCAGGCCACAGGCGAATTCTTCCGGGAAGTGCTGCGCCGTCCGGGCGAACTGTTCCGTCCGCTGTACGTGCAGAGCATCGGTATCATCCAGGGGCCAGACTTGTTGGAGGATGGCCGGGTGGATATGTGTGAAAGCTGCCCGGATATGACAGTGTGGGATGGCAAGTTGGTCCACTCCTGCCGGATGGACGAGTGGCGATTGTACGGGAGCTACGTCGTCGCTCAGCGCCGCGCAAAAGAAGCGACGAACGGCCAGGAGGTCATCGCGCCGGATGCCATACCGGTAGTTGGAGACGCTGCGCCTTCCAGCAATTGAGCTTTGACACGCACTGACAAGAGCCGTGATGAGGGGCGGCGCGCTGCCCCTCATCCGCTGTAGGCATTTTTCATCCTAGCAGCATATCGGCGATGCGGGCGACCGCCGACACGAACCAGATAGGCAGCCGCTGGCGCAGCGCCCACTCGGCGGCTGCCTCGCGCAGGGGCAGCGGGATGAGCTTGATGAGACGGCTCACCTGGGCGTCGGCCAGGCTGGGCGCGTCGGGGCGATCGAACACCTTCGTGCCTAAATATGGGTCGAACTTCCAGGGGTAGCCTCGGGGCCGGCGAAGCGGCTGAAACGGCCGCAGGTAGACGTTTTCCGCCAGCAGCCCGCCCGCTTGGTCGTGGAGCGCCAGCTTCAGCCGGGCGCAGGCAGCGGGGCGCAGCGCTTGGCCGAAAGGCCGGATGAGCGCCTGGCTGGCGTTGGGGGCGATGTCGCGGTGAACTGCGCCTTCCCAGACAAGTTGATCGTGGTCGTCGTATGCCTGCCAGCTTGCGACTGCGCCTGGAAAAGGCTGCGGTGTGTCGTTGAAGACCCACAGGCCGCGCGGTCGATGGCCATCGTGCTCGAGGGCGATCTGCAGTGGCTGCGAAGCTCGCTGCAGGGCGTGGTAGCCGCCTTTGGGCCGTCGCTCCGAGTCGAGCACGCCGCAGCCCACCTGTGGGACGAGATCAGCCAGCCAGAAGTGAATGTAGCCGGCGCAGCCTTCAGCGCGCAGCCGGCGCAGGTGCTCCACCTGGTACTGGATCAAGGCCGCCTGGTAAGCCCATAAGTCGCTGATGTGCTTTTCAAGATGCTGCAGGCGCGTCCAAACTTCCGGATAGCCCTGAAGCGTTTTGGGATCGGCCGGGGCTTCAAAACCAAACTCCGTGTTCAGCCGGAAGCGATGCCGGTAGATATCGGTGTAGCGCGATGTCCAGATCGCCCCATAATACGAATGCACATCGCCGGCGCGGCGCCAGTCGTTTTCCATCTGGCCGGAGCAGATCATGACGGGGCGCGTCGGGTCCTGCTGCTGGGCGTCCGCATACAGCGCCGGGTCGGGGCGCGTCTCCAGATTATGGCGGCGGGCGAACACCATCGTCGGTTCGTTGTGGCATGACCAGGTGATGATACAGGGATGGTTCCCCAGCAGCGCGATCATCTCGCGCTGTAGGGCGATAGCCCGTTTTTCAAAGGCGGCTGAAGAGTCCTGGATCCAATTCAGCTCAAAATCTTGCCAGACGAGCATGCCTTCTCGGTCGCACAGGTGGTAGAACTCCGGCGGCGATACGTGAACATGGGCGCGCAGCAGGTTCAAATTGGCCGACCGCGCCCGCGCCAGATCAGCCGTCAGCCGCGCCGAGTCGGCCTGCGACAGGTATAGCTGGGGGATATAGGAAGAGCCGCGCACGAACACCGGACGCTCATTGATAATATAGGTGAATCGCTTTGGGCTTCGCTCTAGACGCACTGTCCGCAGGCCGAAGACCGCACAGCCAGAGCTGATGACAGTCCCGTCGAGGCTGCGCAGTTGAGCGATGAGGCGGTACAGATCGGGACGTCCGTGATCCCAGGGCCACCACAGCCGCGGTTCCGGCACGCTGAGGGTGCAGTCAACCCAACCGCTGCCGGGCGAGAGTTCGCAGTTGATCGAAGTCGCCGTCCCAGGTCCGTCGTGGTTCTCCGCCTCGATCGCGATCGCCAGGGTTCCATGCCAGATGACATCCGCAGCATTCGTGGTCGTAAAACGCAGTTGTACCTGGCCGTGCATGTCTGCCCAAATGCGGATATGGTCCAGGCTGATGCCATCGTCCAGCAGCAGCCAGACCGGTCGCCAGATGCCGATCGGGTTCACATCGGGCGGGATCACGCCTTCGCCGTGTTCGTATAGTCCCTTCACCAGACCGCGCACGACATGATCGGTGGGGTAAGTCCCGCCGGGTTGGGGAGGATCCCAGGGCGAAGATACTCTAACCAGCAGCTCGTTGGGCTGATCATGACGCAGAGTGTGCGTGGCGTCCAGGGTAAACGGAGCGAAAGCCCCTTCATGCCGCCCCAGATACTGACGGTTGAGCCAAACCTCGGCGAAATAGTCTACCCCTTCAAACCAAAGCCGCGCGCGTGAGCGCCTGGGCGCTGTAAGTGAAAAAGAGCGCCGGTAGATCCAGGCCTGCTGATTGACCGTCCGCAAATGTTCTCCCCAGTATGGGTTTTGAGGGAACAGGATCGGCTGCAGATGAGCGCAATCCGGCACGAACAGGCAATTATCGGCGGACGAATCATCCCAGGGGATCGGCGCATCCAGTGGGATCGGCCGCACCTGCCAGCCGCCGTCCAGCCGCTGTCTGATCCGAGCAGAGGCTGTGTGAGCGTGAATGACCATACTGCGCTTGTCTCCAGTCGAGTGCGACCGGCAAGCGATTACGAATCAGGAGGAATTATATCCTAGCGGACTGTCACCGCTCAGAAACTTGGCCACAGCAGTGATGGTGATAGAACCAGGAAACCAAACAAATTTATCGTGAATTGGGTTAATCATGGGTTGGTTATGCGGTGAATTTGCGCTACTATGGGCTGCTAAAGGTCAAATAATTCGTAATAACTCTTGACATAATCTTCACCTGTCCAGACCTCGAAAGCGGCTTGCAGCATGGGTGCAGACATTATTTGCAAGAGGGCTCGTGCAAATTATCTCACCACAATTCTAAAAGAGCACGAACTCAGAACAGGGTGGGAGAGGTTTCATGGCAGACTATAACCTTGTGCTGGCGCTGACCGATAAAGCGGCACTCCAAGACTGGATTGACCTAGCAGTGCGGCTGCTGCCCGAAGGCGGCGAAATCCACGTACGCGGGATGATCACAGTTGAGCCCGAACGCTCTCTGAGCGAGGGCGCGCTGCCGGCTCGCGAATGGCGTGATGCTTTCGCCCAAGTAGCGCTCAATCATCCAGCTGTCCACGATGAGGTGCAGGTATTCGTGGACTATCAGCCTTTCATGCGCGTGCTAGAAACGGTTGAGAGCTTACAGGCGGATTTACTGTTGGTGCAGTGGCCAGCGCCGGATGCGCTCATCGGCGGCGTAGACGCCGAGTCGCTGTTTAGGATAGTGCCATGCGATGTGGTGTTGGTCAGCGGCGCTAACTGGCAGCTCACCGGTGACGTGCTGCTATCGCTGCGAGGCGGCCCGAACATCTCGCTGGGCGTGCGCGTAGCCCAGGCACTGGCAAATACCGGCTCAATCACGCTCTTCCACGCGGCCGATCGCCGCCGCAGCGCTCCTGATCTAGAATTGGTGATGCGCGCCGTCCCACAAATTGGCCGGACAGTGACCGCTGTCAGCGGCATTGTAGACGGCATCGTGCGCGAAGCCGCCGGGCACAAAGCGATCGTGATGGGCGCTTCGTTCCGGCGACCGGCTCCGGACGCGCCGTCACAGCCTTCGATGGTGGAAGCCGTATACCAGCGGGCAGGCGTGCCGGTGGTCTTGGTGCGCGGCACACAGCAGGAAGCGTTGGAATTCCACCTGCCGCGTCCGCTCCGTCAGGAAACTGAATCGCTATCCACGCGGGTTGACCGTTGGTTTGCAGAGAACACATTTCACAGCAGCGAATTCAGCGACCTGTGCGCCTTAATGGCGCTGAAAGAGAAGCGCGGCGTGACGATCAGCGTGGCGCTGCCGGCGCTCAATGAGCAGGAGACCGTTGGAAATGTCATTCGTACCCTTAAGCAGGCGCTGATGGATGAAGTGCCGCTGGTGGATGAAATCATTTTGATTGACAGCCGATCTACTGATGACACAGTGGCTATCGCTCAGTCCTGTGGCATCCCGACATTTATCCATCAGGACATTTTGACGGATGCGGTCGGCGCTTATCCTGGCAAGGGAGAAGCGCTGTGGAAAAGCCTGTTCGTCACACGTGGAGACATCATCGCCTGGGTAGACACAGACATCACCAACATCCATCCACGCTTCATCTACGGTCTGTTAGGACCGCTGCTCAAGCATCCCCAGATTCAGTATGTCAAAGGGTTTTACACCCGGCCGATCCAGGTGAACGGCAAAGTCCAGGCTTATGGCGGGGGGCGCGTCACTGAGCTGGTCGCCCGTCCGCTGCTCAACCTGTTTTACCCGGAGCTGTCTGGTATTATTCAACCATTATCTGGCGAGTATGCCGGCCGACGCAGCGCGTTAGAACAGGTGCCGTTCTTCAGCGGATATGGCGTCGAGACCGGACTGCTGATTGATCTACTGGAGCGTTATGGTTTGGAAGCGATCGCGCAGTGCGACCTGGAAGTGCGCGTGCACCACAACCAGCCGCTGGTGAACCTGAGCAAGATGTCTTTTGCCATCCTGCAAGTTTTCATCTCGCGCATTGAAGACCGCTACGGCGTGCAGCTTCTTGAAAAAGCCAACCGCAGCATGAAGCTGGTGATCCAAGAGCCAGATCGATTTGCGCTGGAGATCGCTGAAATCGGCGATGTCGAGCGACCACCGATGGCGACACTTGAGGCTTATCGAGCGATTCATGGAACCAAAACTTGAAACCCGCATAGCGGAGAAACTGCGCTTTTTGTATGGGGATGACCGGCCGCTGGAACGTTTAAAAGCGCTGATCGCATCGTACCGGCTGTCGCCCCGTTCGGGAACGCTGTCCGAGCGAGACGCGCTGTTGATCGCTTACGGCGACCACGTGCAGCAGCCCGGCCAGCCGCCGCTGGCGACGCTGGGCGCTTTTGCCCGTTCGTATCTACGCGATCTGATCAGCGGTATTCACATTCTGCCCTTCTACCCTTATACGTCTGACGATGGTTTTTCGGTGGTTGATTACCGGGCTGTTGACCCGGCGCTGGGCGAGTGGGCTCACGTCCAGGCGTTGGGTCAGGATTTTCGGCTGATATTCGATCTGGTGCTCAACCACGTCTCAGCCTCCAGCGCTTGGTTTCAGGGGTTTCTGCGGGACGAAGCGCCTTACCGCGACTATTTCGTGACCGCTTCGCCCAACGATGATCTGTCTATGGTGGTGCGTCCGCGCACGCTGCCGCTGCTGACGCCTTTCCAGACGGCCGCCGGCGAACGTTACGTCTGGACGACCTTCAGCGCCGACCAGGTTGATCTCAATTACGCCAACCCCGATGTGCTGCTGGAGATCATAGATACGCTGCTGTTTTACGTGCAGCGGGGCGCGGACTTCATCCGTTTAGATGCTATCGCCTACCTGTGGAAAATCCCCGGTACGAGCTGTATCCATCTACCACAGACGCACGCTGTCGTCCAACTGATGCGCGATGTGCTAGACACAGCCGCGCCCTGGGTCAAGCTCATCACTGAAACTAACGTCCCGCATGAGGAGAACCTCTCGTATTTCGGCGACGGGACAAACGAGGCACAGTTGGTATATCAGTTCGCGCTGCCGCCGCTCCTGCTTCACGCGCTCCACAGGGGCGATGCGCGCATTCTGTCGAGTTGGGCCGCCGGGCTGCGCACGCCCTCCGACCGCACCACCTTCTTCAATTTCACGGCCTCGCATGATGGCATTGGTGTGCGTCCGGCCAGCGGCCTGGTTCCCGAAACTGAGTTGCAGCGTTTGTATGATGCGGTTTTGGCTCGCGGCGGGCAGATCTCATACAAGGCGAACAGCGATGGCACCCAGAGCGCTTATGAGCTGAACATCACT
This sequence comes from uncultured Anaerolineae bacterium, assembly GCA_937922795.1. Classification (GTDB taxonomy): domain Bacteria; phylum Chloroflexota; class Anaerolineae; order Aggregatilineales; family Phototrophicaceae; genus CFX2. The sequence continues at coordinate 6,440 of CALAJK010000008.1, read as the reverse complement.
TATTTCGATGCGCTGGCCGAGCTGGGTGAGCCGCTGGAGCGTTCGGTTGACCGGTTCATCGCCTCGCAAGCGGTGATGCTGGCGCTGGTGGGCGTGCCGGGGATTTATCTGCCCAGTTTATTTGGCGCGGGCAACTGGCAGGCAGGTGTCGCCCAAACCGGCCGTGCCCGCACGATCAACCGCGAAAAATACCAACTGGCGATGCTGGCGGCGGCCTTGCGCGACGCGACAGCGCGGTCAGGACAGGTGTTTGAGCGGTATCAGCGTCTGCTGCGGCTGCGCCGCTCGCAACCGGCTTTTGATCCGGCTAATCCGCAGCGCGTGCTCGATATGCACCCGTCGGTGTTTGCGCTGGAGCGTGCTCCGCTGTTAGCGCTGCATAACCTGTCGGTTGAAGCGGCTGATGTTGATCTGCCGTCCGGGACGTGGCATGATCTCATCGGCGGTGGCGACTATCTCCGTCGTGTTGAGCTGCGACCTTATCAGATCCTCTGGCTGCTTCCGGGAGCATCCACCTAATGTTGGCCAACCTGCACAATCGCATTGATCTCGTCACCGTTCCATTCACTGATCGCGGTTCGCGGCTGCTGCTGTTCCGGCAGGGACATCAGCTCTTTGTGCGCCTATCCGAGCGCTGGGCGAAGTGGGAAACGGAAGTCGGCCATTACCGCCGTCGCCCCCCTTTGGTGACCGACTTCACTTTTCTGTCAGCGGCCGGCGACCCGTTGGTTGACATCGCAGTGGAGACCGATCCGTACTGTGTGCGTTTGCAGACGGCAGTTGGGGCGTTCGACTGGACGTTCATGGATCCAGAGACGCTGCTAGTGAAATTGCCCACCGGCCGGTTTGGGTTTGAGTTCACTGTGTACGCCCAACAGGGCGAGGCGGACTATCGCGGCGGCGCGCTGCGCGGCAAGCGGAATGTGGCCTACACGACGAACGCCCATCTGCTGAGCAACCAGGTCGAGGCGCGGGATGAAGATCATTTTCGCGTGCGCATCTTGATCGAAGCTCACCTCGGCGACGCCCTGCTGCTGAACATCACCCCGCGCCTGGGCTATAACCGGTCAGTCCCCGCGCCAGATACGGTCATCGAAGCTTCGCGAGCGGCGTGGGAAAGCTGGCTGCGCGCCGCGCCGCCGGTGCTGGACATCTACCGCCGCCAGTACGATTATGCCTGGTGGATCATGCGCGCCGGTTTAGTGAATACTCGCTACTACTTCACCCGCGAAGCGCTGCTGCCCTCCAAGATTCACTATGTGGGCGTATGGCACTGGGACCAGGTATTCCACGCGCTGGCCTACCGCCATGTGGACACGCGCCTGGCAGAAGATCAACTACGCATCGTCCTTGATCATCAGCGCGCCGATGGGATGCTGCCGGACGCGATTCATGACGAAGGCCTGGTCACGCATCTGTCCCAGCCGGTTGACGCCGATGTAACCAAGCCGCCCATCATGACGTGGGCGATCCTCAAGCTGGTGGAGACTTCGGGGCATCACGACTTTCTGGCCGAGGTGTACCAGCCGCTGACTCGCTGGAACAACTGGTGGATGAGCGCCAACCGGAACGGCAATGGTTTATGCCAGTATCAGCATCCCTTTTCGTCAGGTCTGGATGACAGCCCGTTGTGGGACAGCGGGATGCCGGTCGTCTCGCCGGATCTGAATACCTACCTGGTACTGCAAAATGACAGCTTGGCCAAGATCGCGCGGTTGATCGGCGAAGAAGCGGCGGCGCAGCAGTATGAGCAGCAGGCGGAGGAGCTGACTTCCGGCATGCTCAAGCACCTCTGGGACGAAACGGTCGGCGTTTTCCGAGCTTTCTACGCTGGTCGCCCGCTGGCGACCATCACGCCGTTCAATTTGTTGCCTTTACTGACTGGCCGGATGCCGCGGCCGGTTGTGGAGCGATTGATCCAGAACCTGCTAGACCCGACCCTATTCTGGACGCCGTATCCGCTGCCAACGGTGGCCGTTTCCGATCCAGACTTCGACCCGATGCAGATGTGGCGTGGGCCGGTATGGATCAATGTCAACTATTTCTTCGTCGAAGCGCTCAAACGGGTTGGCCGCCTGGAGCTAGCGGCTGAACTGCGCCGGAAGACGTTGGAACTGGTGATGCGACACAACGACATATTCGAGTACTACAATCCGATCACTGGCGAGCGCCCGCCCAAAGCCGCGCCGATGTACGGTTGGTCGTCGGCGCTGTTCATCGAGCTGGCGCTCGACGAAACTGCCTGGCAGGCGAAGCTGGCGGCTCAGGGCGCGGCAGCCCAGGTCGACAGATGATCGATGACCAGCCGCTGGAAGACGGTCGGGCATTCCAGATGAATCGTGTGCCCAGCGTCTTGGACAATGTCTAGCCGTGCCTGGGGCATCATGGCTGCCATCTGGCGGGCGATGGCGGCGAATTTCGGATCTCTTCCCCCGGCCAGCAGCAGCGTTGGGATGTGCAGTTGAGGTAGATCATCCCAAAGCGATGGTTGAGCGCCCGTCCCCATCCCTCGCAGGCTGGCGGCCAGCCCGGCCGCAGTATGGCTCAATCGGATCGGGCGAAGAGCGGTGCGCATCTCATCGGTCTGGGTGGCGAACAACGGTAGGCGTTCCCATCGGTCTACAAACGCCGGCACGCCCTCGCGTTCGATCGCCTGAGCGAGCTGTTCATCGCTTTCGAGACGGGCACGGCGTTCTGCTGGGTCACGCAGGCCAGGCGATGCGCTTTCGAGAATGAGCGATCGCACACGCGCCGGATGATGAACTGCCAGGTACAGCGCCAGCCGTCCGCCCATCGAGTAACCTAGCAGATGGAATGTCTCAACCTTTAACGTCGCTAACGCCGCCAGCAGATCGCTGGCGGTCTCGCCCATGTGGAAACGCGGCGCAGTGGTACGCCCATGCCCAGGCAGGTCGGGGGCGATCACCCGCCATTGGCGGCTGAAGGCGGGCAGATGGGGTGACCAGATCAGGTGTGAACCGGCGAAGCCGTGCAGCAGCACCAGCGGCGCACCATCGCCTTGCGCATGGATCCAATACGAATCAATCTGCATGGTCTGACTGGGCGAGCAGATCAACCACAGCGGCGCGATGGATTTTGCCCGATGCTGTCTGAGGGAGCGAAGCGACCAGCCGCAGACGACGAGGCTGTTTGTAACCGGCTAGGCGCTGGCGGGTGAACGCCAGCAGCTCATCGGGCGTGACCGAGAGATCAGGCCGCAGGACGACGGCGGCGGCGACCTGCTGCCCCCACTCGGCGCTCGGCAGGCCGACCACGCAGGCTTCTGCCACGGCGGGATGCGCTTTCAAAGCCGCCTCGACTTCGGCAGGGTAGATATTTTCCCCGCCGCTGACGATCAGATCGCTGCGGCGCTGCACCAGCCACAGATCGCCTTCATCGTCCAGATAACCGATGTCGCCGGTGTGCAGCCAGCCGGCGCGCAGCGCCTGCACCGTCGCCTGCGGATCGTTGTGGTAGCCTTGCATGACGGTCGGCCCGCGCACCACGATCTCACCGTAGACGCCTGGCGGCGCGGGACGATCTTCCACGTCCCGGATTTGTACCTCGGTGAAAACTAACGGCCGCCCAACGCTGCCGGGTTTGCGATAGCTTGCGGGCGCGAGCAGTGTGGCCACCTGGGAGCAGGCTTCAGTCAGCCCGTAGGAGACCGCAGCCGGCAGGTTCCGTTGCTCGGCCGTCTGCATCAGTTCGGGCGAGGTCGCCGCGCCGCCCAGCAGCGCCAACCGGATGGATTCTGGCAGGCTGTGTTCAGGGTGCGCTCCCAACATTCGGTGCAGCATGGTGGGCACCAGCGAGACGAGAGACGCCCGATGACGTTCGATCAGTTCCAATGTGCGCCCAGGCTCGAATCCTTCTTGCAGGATGGCGGCTGTGCCGTACAAACACGAGCGCAGCACGATCGCCAGCCCGCCAACGTGATACAAGGGCAGCGGGCACAGCCAGCGATCTGATGGCAGTATGCCCAGCCGGAAGGCTGACGCGGTCGCGCTCCAGAAATGATTGCCGAAACTGAGGCGAGCGCCTTTAGGCCGCCCGCTGGTTCCAGAGGTGAAGAGGATGGCTTGGGTCGCTGTAAGCGCCAGCTCCTGAGGTGGGGTGGGCGGCAGGCGCTCAGCCTGGTGGGCGACAGCCTCGGCTAGCAGCACACGCGTCCCCATGGGCTCGGCGGCGCGGCGAGCGGCGGTCTCAGTCTCTTCGCAGGCGATCAAGAGCGCCGCATTTACCTGCTGCAGTTGATCGCCCAGTTCATGCGGCGTCAGTCGGGTGTTGAGGGGCGACAATGTGATACCCAACCGCGCCAGCGCATGGATCAGGAACACATACTCGACGCGATTGGGCAGCAGCGCCGCGACGACGCGCCCAGCCGCCAACCCCTGAGCGCTGAGGAATGCAGCCCAGCAACCGGCGAGCGACTCTAGTTCGGCGTAAGTCCAGACGCGCTCATCGGCGATCAACGCTGGGCGATCGGGTTGAGCCGCAGCTTGGGCCGACAGCCAGTCCTGCATTTATGGCCGCCAGGGATATTTACGGAAGTTTGGCTTGCGCTTCTCAACGAAGGCATTGCGCCCCTCGCTGCCTTCTTCCGTCATGTAGAACAGCATCGTCGCGTCGCCAGCCAGCACCTGCAAGCCGGTCTGGCCGTCTAGGGCGGCGTTGAAGCCGGCCTTCAAAAAGCGGATGGCGATCGGACTTTTGGCCAGGATTTCCTGTGCCCAGGCGACGCCTTCCGCCTCAAGCTGCTCGACCGGCACGATCGCATTCACCAGCCCCATCTCCAGCGCCTGCTGCGCATTGTACTGCCGGCATAGATACCAGATCTCGCGGGCTTTCTTCTGTCCGACGATGGACGCCAAATAGCTGGAGCCAAAACCAGCGTCGAAACTCCCCACGATCGGTCCGGTCTGGCCGAAGATGGCGTTGTCGGCGGCAATAGTGAGATCACAGATGACGTGCAGCACATGGCCGCCGCCGATGGCGTAACCGGCCACCAGCGCGATCACCGGCTTAGGCATGGTGCGGATGATGCGCTGGAGTTCGAGCACATTCAGCCGTGCCACGCCGTCATCGCCGACATAGCCTGCGTGACCGCGCACTTTCTGATCGCCGCCGGAGCAGAACGCATACTTGCCGTCTTTGGCTGGGCCGTTGCCGGTCAGCAGGACAACCCCGATCTGGCTGTCGCGCCAGGCGTCTTTGAAGGCGTCAATCATCTCGTCAATCGTCTTGGGGCGAAAGGCATTGCGCACTTCTGGGCGGTTGAAGGCGATACGCGCCATGCCGTCCGCTTTGTGGTAGGTGATATCTTCATACGCTTTGGCTTCGATCCACTCTGGCATAGATTGATCCTCGTTTCTTTGTAACGACAAATGTCTCGGAAGCTGATGATTAAACTTCGGGCTGAATAATCGCGGCTAACCGCGTCCGCACTGCTTGAACCAGTTCCGTCCGTCGCTTCAGGTCGCGCCGGGCGTCTGTGCGCACCTCGATTATGTGAGCGCCCGGCTGCTTTAGGCACGCCATCAGAACCTGCCGGAATACTGAGCGCTCATCGGCTCGCTGGTACTCTAGTCCGTACAGTCGCGCCGCGTGCTGAAAATCAAGGCCGTGAGGCGTGACGAACAGCTCGGTGAAGGGCGGGTCGAAATCTTGGATCGGCAGGCGGTGGAAAATGCCGCCGCCGTCGTTGTTGAGCAGCACGATGGTGATGTTCTGAATGCCGCTGCGCCGTGCCGCCAGCAGGCCGTTCATGTCATGATAGAACGACAGGTCGCCGATGACCAGCGCCAATGGTTGGTCTGGCCGCGCAGCTGCCGCCCCCAGCGCGCTGGAGACGACGCCGTCGATGCCGCTAGCGCCGCGATTGGCGAACACCCGTATCCGTTTGTGAGCAGGGCGAGCGAACTGATCGAGGTGGCGCACGGGCAAGCTGTTACCGACGAACAAAGCAGAGTCTTCCGGCAGGCAATCGACCACGTCGGCGAGAACAGCGCCGTCAAAGTAAGCGCCGCCGGCGAACTCCTGCTCGAACGTCTGCCATGTGATCGCCTCGTGCGGGAGAGGCGGCGTTGAGCGCCCGCCGCTTTCTAACCTTCGCGCTAGCGCCTGGCACACGGCAATCTCATCAGCCTGAACGAATAGACTAGTACGGTGCGCGTCGTCGGCCCAGACGCCGCTGGCGCGGATATGAATGCGATGCGCTGGCTGGATGTGATCGAGATATTCGTTCAGCCAGCGCGAGGTCGGCACAGCGCCAAAGCGCACCACCACCTGCGGCGGGCGCATATCGGGCATATCGCCTATTAGAAATGTGTCGTACCCGCCTACGACGACGGCTGCGCTGTCGGGATGGAAGCGAACGCCGGACAGGGGATCAGCCAGAATAGGGTAGCCGCTGGCGCGCGCCAGCGCCGCGACCGCGC
>CALAJK010000007.1 GCA_937922795.1 uncultured Anaerolineae bacterium | reverse complement strand
CAGCAAAATAGGTCAGCGTGTAGTTCGTTTGGCTCACCAACAGAAATTGACAATAATCCAGTCGCGTGACTTTGCTCATCCTTTGAGTTTATCGTTTCGTTCTTATTTTTGCCTTATTTTTGCTCGTTTGCGTAAGTCCTGTGATAATGATTTCTGAACGATCTGCCAACCGGCTGAGCGGCGCAGGCGCGTTACAATTGGCAGCGGCGCGGGCATGTAACCTTAGAGTATGATACGCCTGAAGCTGCTGCTGGAGCGGCGGGAGCGCTGCGGGCGCAGGACATCGGCGCGCTGGCCGGTTGGCAGACGCTGGCGGCGGGCGCGTCGCTGGTGTACGCTCTGGGGCCGACGCCAGCGTTCAGCCGGGCGCTGCTGGCTGGACGCTTCGTCCGCCGCCTGCGGCGACCTGGTCAGTTACACGGTGGAAGGAGAACGCGCCGGTGACTTCCTCATGGAGCAGCCTGTACCTCCGGAGCGATGACGCGGACGCCGTGGCGGCGGCGCTGCGCGACCTGCTGACCAGTGCCGGTTTCCGGCTCTTCGACCCGTTCGGCAGCCTGCCTGGGCCGGCATATGCGCGGACGGTGCGGCTGTTCGTCGCGCCCGCCGCCGGCGGTTGGGTGCGCGTGATCGGCGCGCTGACGCCGGCGCTGCTGGCGGCGCTGTCCGGACGTTTAGGCGTGTGTCTGGCGGCCAGTCTGGATCGGGACCAGGCGGACATCAGCCTGTTCGACGCCGGGGCGCAGCAGCCGGATTTGACGCGCCTGATCCCGTATCTGCGTCCTGGACGCAAGCTGGACGACCTGCAGGCGGCCTGGGCGGCGGCAGCCCCGCCGTCCCTGCCCGCTTCAGCCGGCGGGCTGCCGGTGCAGGCGTTGCCCGATGACGTGCGAACGCTGCTAGATCGGGTGGACGCGCGCCAGGCGCAGGCACTGTTCGCTCGCTTGAGCGGCGGCCTGCTGCGCAAAGTGGGCGCGGGCGATGCGGCCGAGGCCGCGAGCGCCTTGGCCGGCGGTGCTCCGGATTGGGAGAGCGGCGGCGGCCGACGCCTGCGGGCATTCATGGCCTGCCTGACGCTGCCCGAAAGCTGGCGTGAACCGGATTTCACCGCCGTGCGCGATGCCTACGCCCTGGCGCGCCGCCGCCAGCGCAGCCCACAAGCGCGGTTGTATCCGGGGGATGCCGAGGCGCTGGCCCGCGTCCCGGACGCGCTGAGCTACATCCCCGTATATGGAGGCGCAGATTGACGATGGCCGCCCAGGATCGCATCCGTTGGGACCAAATCTACCGCGAGCGGGCCGACCGGCCGTACCCCGAACCGCACCCGCTGCTGTTTGAATTCACGCCGCCGGTTGACCCGGAGCGCGGCCTGCGCGCGCTCGATCTGGCTGGCGGGCTGGGACAAAACGCCCTCTGGCTGAGCACCCAGGGCTATGAGGTTGACCTGATGGACATCAGCCGGACGGCGCTGCTGCGCGCCCAGGAGGAGATGCGGCGGCGCGGGCTGCGGCGGGTGAACCTGCTGCAGGTGGATCTCGATCAGCCGCATCTAGAAGCCGACGCTTACGCGCTGGTATGCGTCTTTCGCTTCCTCAAGCGCGAGCTGTTCCCGCTCCTGCGCGCCACCATTCAGCCGGGCGGGCGCATCATCTACGAGACGTTCAACCGGCGCTATCTCCAGATCTTGCCCGCCTTCAACCCCCAGCACCTGCTTGAAGTCGGCGAGCTGGTCGGCTATTTCGCCGACTGGAAGCTGCTGCTGTACCAGGAAGACGACCACATCGCCCAATTGGTGGCGATCAAACCGCCCGCCGGCGGCTGAGCAGATGCCGCGCCCGGTTGTGAGTGCGCGCGGATTCGGTATATGATGAACGAGAGCCTGTGACCAGGAGGTCTCTCGATGACGACTCAAACTTTGATGGCGTTCGTGCGCGGCCGGCCGGAAGTGCCGAGCGTGGTCGAGATCTATGTGCGCGCCGGCCCATCGCGGCTGTACGATACGCTGCGGCGGCTGCCAGTGGGGGCGGCCAACCTGCCCGTGCTGGATGTGCGCCCGGATGAGCAGAACGAAGCCCTGAGCGGCAAGGTGTACCAGTGGTTCCTGCTGGAGCTGCCGGGCGGCGGCAGCGGCTGGGCGCGGGATGATCTGCTGGAGATCGTGGGCGATGGGACGCGCTTCGGCTACGGCGTGCTGCCGACGCGCACGTTCGCCTTCGCGCTGCGCCGCGCCGCCCCGCCGCCGGTGACGACGCCGGCCGTGGCCCCGCCCGCGCCGATCGCGCCGGCGCCGCCCTCAAGCGTCGCCGTGCCGCCCGCGCCTGGTCCGCTAGCGATGCCCCCCGCGCCCCCGGCTGAGCCCGCCGCCCCGCCGCCGATGGCCACGCCGTCCAGCGCGCCGACCGTCGTCGTCAAGACTCAGAGCCAAGCGCCCACCCGCACTGGGCCGGGGATCACCTTCCCGCGGACGGGCGTGTTCCTGCCGCGCCATGCCCGCCTGCCGCTGCTGGCGGTGCAGCGCGAGTCCGGCGGCCAGAACTACCGCTGGTTCAAAGTGCGAGCCGACGGCCAGGAAGTCTGGGTGCGGGAAGATCTGGTGACCTACGACGGCGATACAGACCCGCTAGGGCTGGCAGCCGACTTATACCCCGCCCCAATGCGCGAGAACTATTGGTGGGTGCGCGGCTACAACATGCCGCCGGCCAAAGACCCCAGCCTGCCCGACCACGACGGTTGGGATCTGGGCGCGGCCCAGGGCGAACCAATCCTGGCCGGGCCGAACGGCGGGCTGGTGGTGCGGTCGTTCCACTGCGCCAACTGCACGCCCGAACGCCCCAGCACGCTGATGCACGGCTTCAGCCTGGGCGACCCGCGCATCTTCACCGATCCTCAGTGGGGCTACGGCTACGGCCACTTTGTGATCGTGCGCTACAGCCACGACCAGCTTCCGGCCTCGACGCGGGCGCTGCTGGCGGCGCGCGGGTTCCCCGGCGGGACGATCTTCGTCATGTACGCCCACCTGGCGGAGCGCCGCGTCCAGGATGGGCAGACGCTGGCGCCGGGGCAGGTGATCGGCACGTGCGGCAACACCGGCAATTCCGAAGCGCCGCATCTGCACCTGGAAGTGCGGGCATCCCGCAGCCCAGAATTTTCGCACTGGTACACCGTCCGCGACGGCTTGATGGATCCGGTGGTGTTGTTCAAGCGCTGAGAGCGCGCGCTGTTCAGCCAGGCGCTCAGACTGGAGGTGTGTGGTGAATCCCAAGACACGGCGCGCCGCAGCGGCCCGCGTGATCGGACAAACTGCTAAAATAACCTTCTGCAATCAATGTTAGGATGTTAAAGTGAGCCAAGGCATTTTATGTTCAGTTTTTGCAGGTCGCCACAGCCCTTGATCGGTTCAATCGCAGCAGCCAGCTGCAAAGAGAAGCAGTCCTGATACAGTCAGAAAGCTGTTCACAATGACTGAACGACGCATGATGGTTGTCGTAGCTCACCCCGATGATGAAAGTTTCCCAGTGGGCGGCACACTGGCGAAATATGCAGCGGAGGGGGTTGAAATCACCCTCGTATGCGCTACGAAGGGCGAGGCAGGCGTCCCCGGTTTGTCCAGAGAGGAAACGGCACGCTTACGAGAGCGCGAGCTGCGCGCTGCTGCCGACGTGCTTGGTTTGTCGGAGATTCGGTTTCTAGGATGGCAGGATGGCGAACTGGCGGCTGCCGATGAGAACACAGTGATCCAGCAGCTTGCTGCCATCTTGGCAGAGATTCAGCCGCAGGTGGTCGTCACTTTCGGCGCAGATGGCATCTCCGGTCACCCGGATCACGTCGCTGTTCACCATCTGACAACTGCTGCTTTTAAGCAGGCTCAGATGAACGGCTTCTTGTACTACATCGCGCCATCCGAAGCAACTCAGCAGGGCTGCGGGGTCGCACCCCCGAATGAGATCACTGGCGGACCGACTATCGGCATCGATGTAAGCCGCCATCTCGTCACCAAAGTGCGGGCGGCACAGTGCCATGCCAGTCAGAACCCGCCTTACTCTGGTTCGCCTGATGAAGAAGCAAAGCGGCTCGCATGCCATGAATATTTCGTGCTGGCGCATCCGCTTGTTGATGAGGCCAAGGGCAGCGATTTGTTTGAACCTCTGGTATAGGATAGGGCAAATACAGCAAACGATCACAGACCATCCCGGCCCAGCCATAGGGATTGGCAGAGCTGCGCAGCCTGCCGGCATTCAGCGGTGGGCGCAGGTTGGGAAGCGTCCCGCTCTGGCGAGCCGAGTCGTCACCGCTAGATGCGCGGCGGGGTTAGCGATCGTGTGTTCGCGCCTGCGCTGGGCGCGGGCAGCCAGCTAATCAGATCGCCCAGTGGTGTGCCAGCGCTCGATGCTGTCAGACCTGTACCAGCAGCGGCAAGCCCTCGTCGGTGACTTTGCTGCCGACTCCTGCCGTAGGCTGCTGTGCATCATCTACACTGTATACATTTGGTCGTCAGCACCGGATAATGGCTGAGGCGCATGATATTCTCAAAAGTGCTCCCGCTCAAGATCTCCTGAAACGCGCTGCGTCCTCTGGAGCCCAAGACGATCAGTGAGGGATTGACTTCATCCGCTGCCTTCAGCGTTTCAGCTACGGGATGACCGTGACGCAGCATAAAGCGCGCCTTGAGCCCAAAGAGCTGCAGCGTTCGACACAGCTTCTCCAATCGGTCGGTGTCTTCTCGGTCAAAGTCAGCGATCTGCTTGGCGGATCGCTGCCGCATAACACGCTCGTCCTGCACATGCAGCAGCACCACCTCCTCAGTTCCAGCATCTTTGAAGCGCTTGATGAGCTGAAAGGCCGCATCGGCACAGTCTGAAAAGTCGGTAGGATGCAGTATGCGCGTGAACAACTGCTCGCACACAAGCCGACATTGGATGTGTCCCATCTCCCGCACCGTCTGCGCCTTTTGAATCAGCACCGGGGTGACAGCCTGGCGCGCCACTCCGTAAGTGACGCTGCCTACCAGCAGCTCCTCGTTGAGCGTTTTGCCCTGCGCTCCCATGAAGATCAAACCCACATTTTCCTCTTCGGCTACCCGCAGTATCTGCTCTACCGGCGAGCCATACTCGATGCGCGTGATGGCGCGAAGTCCCTGTCCTTGAAGCGCCATTTGGGCGATGTTCAGTTCTTCTTTCGCGCTCCACTCAACCCGCGCCAGATCGGCTCGCCGGGTCTCTTCAGGCATCGGCACGCCGCTCTCGCGGATGACATGGAGTAAGACCACCGTGTGAAGTCCTAATTTCTTCAAGTCTGGAAGACAGGAGAAGACCGTATTGGCATATGTCGAGAAATCCGTTGGAAAGAGTATTTTTGTGTACATCAGTAGTTCCTTGGTGAGCTGGAGTGCCTCGCGGCAGTTTCCCATCTGAACGCTTCTCAGCATAACTTGCTCATAGTGATCTCCCCGCGAGCTAGAGACAAAAGTGTCTACTCTTGATTTTAGTACGGGTTGTGGTTGGTGAATCGGCGCTTGGCCTGATATGCCGCCGGCGTAACGCTGTTCCAGCGCAGCGCACGGCGCGCCGGCGGCAGCCCCGCTGGCTCGGAACTGTCAGCGAGGCTTACCCTTGCTTGAGCTGGGCGGCAGGATCGAGGCTGGATGATTGAATTGTGACTAGCAAGGCGGGTTTACCGCTGTATGGCGGACATTTGCGCCAGCCAAAAAGCGCGCGTGCTGAGCGACACCGCGCTCAAGACGACGATGCCGACCAGCAGCGCATCGCTCAGCAGCCAGTCGGGCAGCAGGGCCAGCGCCAACAAAGCGCTGTACAGCGCCGCGCCGTAATATTTGCCGATCGGATCGTGCACGGGCTGCTTGCTGGCGGATGTCAGGATGAACTGCGCGAACATCAGCCCGATGATCAGCAGCATCCAGGGCGGGTACACACCGCGCGCCGTCAGCGCACCAAACGCCGCCGTCACCAGCACAAAATCGGCGATCGCGTCGAAATAGCCGCCGAAGGTCGAGCAGGCGTCGAGCCTGCGTGCCAACCAGCCGTCCAGCAGGTCGGTGATGATCGCCAGGGAAAGCAGCGCCGCCGCCAACGGCAGGTCGCCGCCGTGCAGCGCCGCGGCCAGGGGTAGGGCGAAGCTGAGCCGAATTGCGGTCAGCAGCTGGGGCAGCGCCCTGACCGATGGCTGCATTTTCGCCAGCTCCTGTGAGATAGATTTCACCGCCGTCGCGCTGTCGGCCGTAGAATCGCGATCACCCACATGATCACCACCCCGCTGATGACGGCGCTGCCCGTCCCCTCAGCGACCGGCGACGCGCTCACAAAGTCAAACAGCCCATGCCACAGCGCCACCATCAAGATGCTGTGTCCGCTGCTGCGATAGAGCCACGCGAGCAGGATCGAACCCATCGTGATGCTGACGAGGTAGGCGACGAAGCCGCCCACGCCCAGCGCCATGAAGTTCGCTTTGTAGAAGAAGTAGGGCAAATGCCACAGCCCCCACAGCAGGCCGATCAGCACCGCCGCCCGCACCCACCCGCCGGACTCCATGCGGTGGAAGGCGAAGCCGCGCCAGCCGGTCTCTTCGCCGAAGCCGTACGTCACAATCCACAGCCCCAGCGCCGCCAGCGGGCCGATGTTCCCCAAGTAATCGACCTCGCCGAACAGCGCCAAGTCGGGCAGCGAGCCGCTGCTCAGCGCGTAGACGATCATCGCGGCCAGAGCCAGCGCGAGTGGCGTCCCAACGCCGATCAGCCACCAGCGCCGGCCGACGTCGAAGCGGACAACGCGCCGACCCAGTTCAGCCAGCCCGGCGCGCCCGCCGATGAACGCCGTCACGATCAGCGCTGCGACCGCCGGCCCAAACGCGCTGACGTAGTGCAGCGCCTGCGGGGCGCTGAGCACCCCCTGACGATCCGCGATCAGCAGGCCGCCGATTGCCCACGAGAAGGCGTAGGCGATCACGAAGAACGCTGCGACCGGATAGCGGCTGATGATGCTCTGCTCAGCCATCTCAGATGAATACGCTGTCATTTCATCTCTCCCTGTTGGGCTGTGGGCTTGTGAAGGGCTGGCGCTGCCTGCATCAAGAAAAACAAGCGCGCGGCCAGCGTCAGCATACTGAGCGTCGCTGTCGCTGCCAGCAAGAGCATGATGTCTGGCAGATACGCAATCAGCACGTCATAGTTGAGAGCCCGTCCGATCAGCATTAAGCTGAGCGATGGCAGCAGCAGCAGGACGTACAGCGGAATCGGCAGCAGGGCCAAGCTCAGCCCGCGCCGCACCACGCTCTGACCCTGGGTGTGCGCCACCCAGCGGCGGCTGGCCAGCAGACGGCGGGTATCGTTCACGACGACGATCACGCTGATGACGAGGATCACAAGTCCGATGACGCTCGCGCTGAGTCCGCCGCTGGCTGCTTCACCGCCGCGCACGATCGCCATCACCCCATCGCGGATTTCGGGGTACGTCACGAAGCCTGACAGCAAGCTCTGCCGATTGTAGAGCAGGGCGAAGGCGATCCCTTCATCGGGTAGCAGCGCCATATCGGCGTGGAACGTCATCACGTCTCCGGAGTGCGTGAAGACGCGCGCCCCATCCTCCCTGACTTCAACAAACCAGCCCATCGCATAGGGCGTTTCGACGCTAGCAGGGACGGACAGCATCGCCTCAAGGCTGTCTGCGCTGAGGATGGTCGGCTCAGCCACCACAAACTGCCGCAGGAAGGCCGCCATGTCTTCTCCGCTGACCATGATCCCGCCGCTGGGCGCTGAGATAGGCATTGGCTCGTCGTAGGGGATAGGAAAGCCGTACAGCAGGATATGCCCCTGCGCCAACCCATCAGCGCCCATCTGCGTTTGCGTTGGATCATCGTACACTAGCGCATGGCCCATGCCCGCAGGCGTGAGGAGCCGCTCGCGCATGTAGGCGCTGTAGCGCTGCCCACTGACGACCTCGACAATCCGACCGAGCAAGTCGTAATTGCCGTTGAAGTAGGCAAATTGCGTCCCCGGTTCGGCTTCGTGGCGGGCGCTGGCAAACGAACGGGTTAGCTCTTCAAGCGGGCGCGCGTTGGCCATGCTGTCGTATCCTCGATCAGACAGGCCGCTCGTCTGGTTGAGCAGGTGGCGCACGGTGATACGGCGCGCCCGATCTGGGTCTTGCGTGGTGAAGCCCGTCAAATAGGCCTGAATTGGCGCATCCAACTCGATGAGGCTGTCTTCGACCAACTGCAAGACAGCAACCGCTGTCATCGCTTTGGAGAGCGACCCGATCCGGAAGCGCGTCTGCGGCGTGATGTCACCGCCGTACGTCCTTATCTCCACTCGGCCATCCGCGTAAGCGACCGCCAGCGCCAGTCCCGGTATGCGGTGCGCAGCGGTCTGCGCCTCAAGATACGTATCGAGCGCGGCAGTTTGTGCCCTGACCGGGAGCAGCCCGCCCCCCAACAAACAGCCTAACAATGTCAGGACGACGATCAATCGGTGCATCGCTGTCATAGAGATCCTCACTTGATCGCGAACGGTAGCAGTCGTCTGTTTCTAGCTCGCGGGCGGGTCGCATTGATGTGCATTCAGGGACTCAACCATGGCCGCCGGTGAGCGTCAGGCTTTCTGCCACGCCGCGCATGGCTGCGAATGGGTCGTCAGTGCCATACAGTCTTTCGATCGGGCGCAGCTGCCACACGTTGTACAGCCCGGCCATGCTGCCGCCCGCCGCCGCGATCAGATCGCGCATGACATCGTTCGCTGGGCCGGTCTCGCCCAAACCGGACAAAATGGCGACGACTGGCAGGTCGTTGAGATCGCCGGCGCGCCGCAGGTAATCCTGCACCGGCTGGGCGGGGGCCCAGGTGTAGGACTGCGCCCCCAGCACCAGCAGGTCGTAACCCGTTGGCGCGGGCGCTTGCGCGCTGGCCGTAGTCAGGTCGACGCGCCAGCCCGCCGCCGCCAGCCCCTCGACGAAGCCGGTCACGGCGCGCTCCTGCAGATCGCTGCGCCCAGGATGGTAGATCACCAGCGCCCGTCCCGTCTCGCCGTCTGGATTGAAATGGGTCACCTCGCTGGCGACAGGTTGGTTCGCCCAGGGCATGAGGACGAGATTCCAGCCGGCCACGCCCAGGGCGCACAAAATGCCCGCGATGATCAGCACGGCGCGCAGCTTGGCGCGCAGACGGAAATAGGCCAGCGCCAGGATGCCCGCGCCGAGGAGCCAGCTCGCGCCGGTCAGGATCGCGCTGTAGGGCAGCGCCAGCGCGCCGAACAGGATCAGCAGGGCGATGAAAAACGCGGCTGTGATGGTCACTGGGTCGTCTCCTCGCCGCCCAGCCGAACCGTGATCGCCACCTTGCCCGGCGCAAAGCGCTCGCGGCGTTCAGCGCTTAGGCTGGGATAAACTTTTTCGATGAAGGCGGAGACGCGAGAGGGATCATCGGCCGTCTCGGCGCGGCCTGTCACCGTCTGGCCGCGCAGCCGAAGCGCGACGTCGGCTCCGCCGCGCAGATTCTTCCACCAGGTGTAGCCGGCGCTGGTGATGATGTAGAGCGTGTCGCCGTCCTGTGTGTACTGCACCGGCGTGGTGTACACCTTGCCGCTCTTGCGCCCGGTGAAGGTGATGAGCAGGTACATCCGGCTGACGACGACGTGCAGCGGCGAGCGCAGCAGCCATTTCATGAATGGGTTTTGCAACTTCATGAACAGACGCCACAGCTCCGGGGGCTTGTTTTGAGCGGCCGCAGTCATACCCTCACCTCGCTTTTCTCTCGATCATTATGATCACCGCGCACCAGATGCTTAGCGCCGTAGCGCCACACCATCAGCGCCACCACCGCCAGCAGGATGAAGCTGTTGTAGGTCAAAATCTCAGTCGGTACGACGAAGATGATGAGGGTCAGATTGATCGAAAAGTGCAGCAGGATGATCGCCAGCACGCTGCGGGTGTTGTTGTTGTACACCCAGGTGAACAGCACCGAGTAGATGAGGACGACATACAGGAAACCCGCCAGAAACACCGGATCGCGGCCATTCTCATACAGGAACGACCCCACCACCACCATCGGCAGATGCCACGCCCACCAAATGACGCCTAAAATCAAGCTGGATACAAACGCCGAATAGCGCGCCTGCAGCCAGTCCAGCGCGTAATCGCGCCAGCCCAGTTCTTCCGAGAACGGCCCGAAGATGAACACAAAGATGACCGTCGTCGCCAGCGCGCCAGGATCGCTCAGCATCTCCGCCAGCGGCGAGGCATCCAGTTCG
>CALAJK010000006.1 GCA_937922795.1 uncultured Anaerolineae bacterium | reverse complement strand
GCTGCCCACATTGGTGCGAAAGCAGCGCGCCTGATCGTGATCCGCCTGGCAATGCGGGCATTTCAATCCATTAGGATGAAAATGCTTCAGCAGCCAGGCGACACTCACATCTTCGTCCAGGAGGTCTATGATTGGAAAGTCTATGTCTCATACCTTATCTCATTTGCACTACTTTTGCCCATGAGCCAGTGGGTATACTGTATGGTAAGCTGGAACGCAGCGACCAAAACGATTTGCTGCGTCAGATGATCGAGCGGGTTGTGGTCAACCCGGAGGGAATGATCGTCCGGCTGGAGTGACTCCCCCTATTCTCTTACCTGCGGCATGTGACAGAGCAGGTACAGAAGAGTGGCGGCAGTGTGGTTGAGTGAAAAACAAAGACCGGCGCGACGGCTGGTCAATGTTTAGACTACATCCAATCTGATGACCCCGGTAGGATTCGAACCTACGACCCAGTGCTTAAAAGGCACCTGCGCTACCACTGCGCTACGGGGCCGACCGCGTTCTGAACGCGGCTCTGATTATACAGCCCTCGCCGCACTTTTCAACCCGCAGCTTGCATGAGCGCTGGAAGTCGGCGCGCCCACTTGGCACGGTCTGGGCTCGTGGCGCGACGGCGATCGCCCCGCCTGCGCGAACTAGCCGGATCGGGTAGAATCCGGGGCATAGCCACCGGAGGCCACCCTATGGACATCATCGAGTCGCAGCTTACGCCGCAGGACGACCGCTTCCGCGCTCATGACGCCTACCACCGCGCCCTAGCCGCCGAACTGCGCGACCGGCTGGCGCGCGTTCGCCAGGGGGGCGGGCCGCAGTACCAGCAGCGCCACCGCGACCAGGGCAAGCTGTTCGTCCGCGACCGCATCGATCGCCTGCTCGACCCTGGCGCGCCGTTCTTGGAGCTGTCGCCGCTGGCGGGCTGGGAGCTGTACCCGGACGAGACGCCGGCGGGCGGCCTGGTGACCGGCATCGGCCGCGTCAGCGGGCAGGAGTGCCTGATCATCGCCAACGACGCCACCGTCAAGGGCGGCGCGTACTACCCCATCACCGTCAAGAAGCACCTGCGCGCCCAGCAGATCGCGCTGGAGAATCACCTGCCCTGTCTGTACCTGGTGGACAGCGGCGGCGCGTTCCTGCCGCTGCAAGACGAGGTGTTCCCGGACGCCGACGACTTCGGCCGCATCTTCTACAACCAGGCCATCATGAGCGCGGCGGGCATCCCCCAGATCAGCGCGGTCATGGGGAGCTGCACCGCCGGCGGCGCTTATGTGCCGGCCATGTCCGACGAGACGGTGATCGTCAAAGGCACAGGGACGATCTTCCTGGGTGGGCCGCCGCTGGTCAAGGCCGCTACCGGCGAGGAAGTCACCGCCGAAGAGCTGGGCGGGGCTTACGTCCACACCCACCGTTCGGGCGTGGCCGATCACTTCGCCGAGGACGACGCTCACGCGCTCGACATCCTGCGCGGCATCGTGGCCACGCTCAACCGCCGCCCCCGCGCCGCCGGGCAGCTCGCCGCGCCGGAGCCGCCGCGCTATGATCCCCAAGAGCTGTACGGCGTGCTGCCGGTCAGCTTCCGCGAGAGCTACGACGTGCGCGAGGTGATCGCCCGGCTGGTGGACGGCAGCCGCCTGCGCGAATTCAAGGCCGACTATGGCACGACGCTGGTGACCGGCTTCGCCCACATCGAAGGCTATCTAGTCGGCATCGTGGCCAACAACGGCGTGCTGTTCAGCGAAAGCGCCCTGAAAGGCGCTCATTTCATCGAACTGTGCGCGGCGCGGGAGATCCCGCTGCTGTTTCTGCAGAACATCACCGGCTTCATGGTCGGCAAGGCCTATGAGAACCAGGGGATCGCCAAAGACGGCGCCAAGCTGGTGCACGCTGTGGCCAACGCCCGCGTGCCCAAGCTGACGGTCATCATCGGCGGCAGCTTCGGCGCGGGCAACTACGGCATGTGCGGGCGGGCCTACGGACCGCGCTTCCTGTGGATGTGGCCCAACGCCCGCATCAGCGTGATGGGCGGCGAGCAGGCCGCCAACGTGCTGCTGACCATCAAGCGCGACCAGCTCGCCCGCGCCGGCCAGCCCGACCTGACGCCGGAGGAGCAGGCCGCCTTCAAACAACCCATCCTGGACAAGTACGAGCGCGAGGGCAGCCCCTACTACTCGACTGCCCGGCTGTGGGATGACGGCATCCTCGACCCGCCGGAGACGCGCCGCGTCCTGGGGCTGGCGCTCAGCGTCTGCCTGAACGCTCCGATCGAGCCGACGCGCTTTGGCGTGTTCCGCATGTGAACATCCGCCGCCTCATCTGCCGCTGATTGATCGGTCACACCGCATGAAAACGACGCGAGAACGCCGCCGGACTGCTACAGAGAAACGTAGACGCTGGGCAGGTTGGTTCGACGTCAGCTGCACAACCCAGCGCATACGCGGCGTTTTCATCGATCCCGCTCAGCGAGCAGGGACTTGCTGGCCGTGTCGCCCGCTCAACGAGGCTAATCGCTCAGCCGTTCGATGATCGTGCCGGTGCCCATGCCGCCGCCGCAGCACATGGTTTGCAGGCCGTAGCGCCCGCCGTGCGTCTCCAGCGCGTGCAGCAGCGTGGTCATCAGCCGCGCCCCGGACGCGCCCAGCGGGTGGCCGAGCGCGATCGCCCCACCGTGGACGTTGACCTTGGCCATATCGGCGCCGATCTCGCGCTGCCACATGCCGATCACGCTGGCGAAAGCCTCGTTGACCTCGAACAGATCAATCTGGTCGAGCGACAGGCCGGCTCGCTGGAGCGCCTTGCGCGTCGCGCCGATCGGGCCGGTCAGCATCAGGTGCGGGTCGGAGCCGATCGTCACGCTGGCGACCAGGCGGGCGCGCGGCTTCAGGCCGAGCGCGGCGGCGGTCTCGGCGGCCATCACCAGCACGGCGGCTGCGCCGTCGGTGATCTGGCTGCTGTTGCCGGCGGTGGTCACGCCGTCCGGGGTGAAAGCCGGCTGGAGCGTCGCCATCTTCTCCAGCGACGCGTTAGGGCGCACACCCTGATCGCTCGTCACCAGCAGCGGCTGGTTCTGATCGTCCAGCCCCTCCAGCGGCAGGATTTCGCGCTTCAGCCAGCCCTCGGCGGCGGCGCGGGCGGCCTTCATATGGCTCTCGTAGCCGATACGATCTACCTCTTCTCGGCTGATGCCCCACTTCTGGGCGATCTCATCGGCGGCGACGCCTTGCGGCACGAGATTGTGCGCGGCCATGATGCGGTCGGTGAAGGGCGTCCCGCCCGCCAGGCTGGAGCCCATCGGCACGCGAGTCATGTGCTCGACTCCCCCCGCCACCACGATGTCCACCTGACCAGCGGCGATCATGCCCGCCGCCAGGTGAACGGCCTGCTGGCTGGAGCCGCACTGAAAATCCACGGTCGTGGCCGGCACTTCGATCGGCAGCCCGGCGTCTAACACCACGTTGCGCGCCAGATTGAAGGTCTGCTCGCTCACTTGGCTGACGCAGCCCATGATGACGTGTTCTACCCGCGCCGGGTCGAGGTTGGCGCGCGCCAGCACTTCGCACAGCACCGCCGAACCGAGCCGGACTGGATGGATGTCGCGCAGCCAGCCGCCGCGCTTGCCTAGGGGGGTCCGCACCGCTTCCACAATCACGACTTCACGCATTGTCTCTACCTCACACGAACTTCAGGGGCTGATGAGGAGATGATACCGTAAACCATCCTGGCGAATCCAGCGCAACCGGCGGCAGGTTGTGCGCGTATACTAGAATGTGTGAGAAATCGCACACCCATGATCGCTCAATCTCTCTAGCGCAAGGAGTGAAACGCCATGTCGGAAGAGCAGAAAGCCCCGGAAGCGGAGATGTCGGAAACCCAGACGACCGAACCGAAAGGCAAGACCTTCACTGAGGAACTGGAAGTGGCCGGCAGCCAGCTCGTTGAACGCGTGCAGGAGCTGGTCAGAGAAGGCAACGTCCGCAAGCTGATCATCCGCACCGCCGACGACAAAGAACTGCTGAA
Organism: uncultured Anaerolineae bacterium; assembly: GCA_937922795.1. GTDB lineage: Bacteria > Chloroflexota > Anaerolineae > Aggregatilineales > Phototrophicaceae > CFX2. The sequence continues at coordinate 26,051 of CALAJK010000006.1, read as the reverse complement.
CATCTCGCTGACCGTCGGGGCCATCGGCGCGGGCGTGGTAGCCATCGCCGCCCCCTGGCTGGCCGCTCTGGGCGCGATCGCGGCGCTGGTGGCCCGCGTCAAGATCGAAATCGTGCGCGAAGAAGAGGGGTAGGCCGCCCCGACCGCTGTGAAACCCGCGCTCGTTTCTGTCCCCTCTCCCAGTTCCGAAGAAACGTTTGGGAGAGGGGCTGGGGTGCGGGCGCGCCCGTCAGATACGCTATAATCCTGGCCGCCTGGATCTGTCCCGCGAGGCGGCCTGATGCTTCTGTTCACCAACGGCACGATTCATACGCTTGACCCACGCTATCCCGCGCCTGAAGCCCTGCTGGTCGGCGACGGCGGCCGCATCCGCGCTGTCGGCTCACTGACCGACTGCCAAGCGGCCGCCCCGCGCCAGACGCGGCGGGTAGATCTGGCCGGTCGGACGCTCATCCCCGGCTTCAACGACGCCCATGTGCACATCTGGAAGCTGGGTCTGCTGCTGACCGTCCAGGTGGACGCCCGCCGCGATGCCGCGCCCGACATCCCGGCCATCGTCGCCCGCTTCCGCGAGCGCGCCGCCGCGCTGCCGCCAGGGACGTGGGTGACGGGGCGCGGCTACAACGAGGCCGAACTGCCGGAGCGCCGCCACCTGACGCGCCATGACCTGGACGCCGCCAGCGCCGACCATCCCATCGCCTTGACGCGCACCTGCGGCCACATGATCGTGGCCAACTCGCGGGCGCTGGCGCTGGCCGGCATCACCGCCGCCACGCCCGACCCGCCCGGCGGCGTGATCGTCCGCGACGCCCACGGCCAGCCGACCGGCCTGCTGCAGGAGACGGCCATGGGGCTGCTGCGCGTCCCTGACCCGTCTGAGGACGCGCTGGCTGAGGCGATCCAAGCGGCTCAGCGCCATCAGCTCCGCCTGGGGATCACCAGCGCCACCGACCCGCTGCTGACGCCGCTGCATCTGCGCGTCTACCGCCGGCTGGAGGCCGAGGGCAAACTGGCGGTGCGCACCAACGGCATGCCGATCCGCCGGCCTGACGGCGGCACGGAAACGCTGCCGCTGCCGGAACGCTTCGTCAGCGACTGGCTGCGGATTGACACCGTCAAGTTCTTCGCCGACGGCGGCCTGAGCGGGGCGACGGCGGCGCTCAGCCAGCCGTACCAGGTCACCGGCGAACGCGGCGTGCTGCGCTTCGAGACCGCCGAGCTGGCCGAACTGATGGCCGAAGCCCACGCCGCCGGCTTCCGCATCGGGACGCACGCGATCGGCGATATGGCGCTCGACCAGGTGATCAGCGTCTACGAAGACCTGTACCGCCGCTGGCCGTCGCTGGTGCGCCACCGCATCGAACATCTGGGGCTGCCGGACACCGGCCATCTGCGGCGCTGCGCGGCGCTGGGGATCATCGCCGTCCCGCAGACCGTGTTCCTGCCGGCGCTGGGAGCCAGCTTCCGCCGCTACCTGCCGGACGTCTTCCTGCCGCGCTGCTACCCTGTGCGCGCCATGCTGGACGCCGGCCTGACGGTCGCGCTCAGCTCGGACGCGCCAGTCGTGCCGGACGACAACCCGCTGCTGGGGATGAAGGCCGCGTGCGACCGGCTCGACCCGTATGGCGAGCCGATCGCGCCTGAGCAGGCCATCACCGCTTGCGAGGCGCTGTACGCCTACACCCTGGGCGGGGCCATCGCCAGCGGCGACGAGGCCAACCGGGGCAGCCTGACGCCGGGCAAATGGGCCGATCTGGTCGTGCTCAGCGGCGACCCGCTGGCCGCACCGCCGGCGGCGCTGCCGGCGCTGCGCGTCGAACAGACCTACGTGGGCGGACGACTCGCTGCCGAAAACTCATAGCGGACGGACGGTTGGCATGCCGGCGGCCTCTCGGCGGCTCACAGAGGTAGACGGGCGTCCAGACGGCTCATTTCCGTATAGGCGCCGCCGGCGGAAAATTCACCCTAGCTTATCCCGCCGGATGTGATATAGTGAAGTTGCGATGTGAAACGCAGGACAATGTCGCCCTGGCTGCATCGCAATCGCTACAGGGATTGTACATCCTACTAACCCCCGCAAAGACGACCAGAAATCCTATGCGTAGGCCGCGCTCGTCATGAGCTGGCGGCTTCCTCTGAAAGTTTCTGTGATCTCCAAGCGTGCTGCATAAACGGTCTGAGTGATCGGGCGTGATGTGTGGTTGGTTCGGTAAGTGCAAGACCCGATTCATTCAGGAGTGAATCAACATGTCAAATCGTACTAAGGGCACCGTCAAGTGGTTCAACGCTGAGAAGGGCTTCGGCTTCATCTCCCGCGAAGGCGGCGCTGACCTGTTCGTCCACTACTCGGAAATCCAGGGTTCGGGCTACCGCTCGCTGGACGAGGGCGCGACGGTGGAGTTTGAGATCACTCAGGGGCGCAAGGGCCAGCAGGCCAGCGCTGTCAAGGTCATCTCCGCCTAAATCTGCAGGACGTTGGATCCGCAGTCCAACTGGGGCGAGCTTCAGGTCATACGGCCTGGAGACGCCCCCCTTTTGTTTTCCGACATCCTGTTCATGCGCAGGCCGGAAGCGGTCTGTTGAGCTGACCGAATGTTTGCACGCTGGAGTTCTGCAATGGCATCAGGATTCGAGATCACCTGCGCCAACCGGCGCGCCGACGGCACCATTGTCCGGATCGGCGGCCAAGGCTGGAGCCTGAGCGTCCAGGAAGCCATCATCAAGATCGTCATCGGCCAGCTTCGGCTCAACCTGCTGCTTGATAACACGTTCGTCGCGGTCGGCGTGCGCGGCGACGGCTCCAATGCCTACCTCGCCCTAGAGCCCGACGGCAGGCCGCTGAGCGCCGTTGACGGGCTGCCAAGCTGCTGAGCGGCAGCCGAGGTTCATCACATCACGGCAGCAGCGCCACCTCGGCCAGCACTGGCCGGTGGTCAGAGCCGCCGGCATCCGGCCACACCTGCGCGCGCAGCGGCAGGAAATGGCGGCTGGCGAAGATGTAATCAATCCGCAGGAAAGGGAGCGTCAGCGGCGGGAAACGGGCGTTGACTCGCGCCTGCGGCTGGCTGTAGTCTGGGTAGGTGAAAGGCGATCCCGTGCCGACCACCTCGAACAGGTCGGTGTAGCGGGCTGTGATCGTTTGGCGCACCGGTGACCAGGGCTCCAGGTTGAAGTCGCCCAGCAGCAACACCGGGCCATCCTCGCGGGCGGCCTGTTCCAGCGCGAAGGCGATGTCGCCGTCGCGCAGCGCCGTGTCCATCTGCGTGTTGCCAGGGCTGGCCGGGTGAAGGTTGAAAACGGTCACCCGCCGTCCGTCCACGTCCAGCACGGCGCGCAGCAGCCGCCGGGGATGCGGCCAGCCCTGCGACTCGACCACCGGGTAGCGGCTGAGCATGAGCTGGCCGAAGTAGCGCCCGCCATCCAGGCGTGCGGCGGCGTAAGGCAGGCGATCTTTCAACTCCTCCCGCAGGAAATCCGCCGCCGGCTGGCTGACCTCTTGCAGCGCGGCGATGTCCGGCGCGGCGGCGCGCAGGTTGTCAGCAAACGGCTGCAGGATCGTCTCCTCAGCGTGCAGGTTGTGGGTGTACAACCGCAGGCGCGGCGCGGCCAGCCGCTCCAGCAGCGGGGCGCAGCCGGCCAGCAGCGCCAGCAGCAGCGGCGCCCAAACGGGCGCGCGCCAGTGGCTACTTGGTGCTGCGCGGGTCAAACGCATCGCGCAGGCAGTCGCCGATGAAATTGATGGCCAGCACCGTGATCATGATCAGCGCGCCGGGAGCCATCCACAGCCACCAGTAAGCAGTGATATCCTGGCGGGCGTTGTTCAGGATGTTGCCCCAGGTGGCGGTGGGCGGCATCACGCCGAAGCCCAGGAAGCTGAGCGCCGTCTCGACCACGATGGCCGTGCCGACTTCCAGCGTGGCGGACACCACGATCGGCGCGATGCAGTTGGGCAGGATGTGGCCGAAGATGATGCGCGCGTTGTTCGCCCCCATCGCCCGCGCCGACACGACGAATTCCTGTTCTTTCAGCGACAGCACCAGCGACCGCACGATGCGCGACAGCGGCATCCAGGCCGTCAAGCCAATGATCAGGATGATGACCACTACCGTCACGCTCACCGGCTCACGGCCGGGGATGTTGATGGTGGTCGAACTCATGTCCATCAGCGCCCGCGACAGCAGTAACAGCAGCACCAGGATCGGGATGGTCAGCATGGCCTCGACGATCCGCATCAGGATCGCGTCCACCCAGCCGCCGAAGAAGCCGGCCACCAACCCCACGATCGTGCCCAGCGAGATGGCGATGGCCATGGACAGCACGCCGATAGCCAGCGAAATCTGCCCGCCGTAGATGGTGCGCCCAAGGACATCCCGGCCCACGCCGTCCGTCCCCAACGGGAACTCGGCGCTGGGGGGCGCGAACTTGCTGCGGATATTGGTTTTGTTGGCCTGTCTCTCCGAGATGAAGAACGCGCCGGCCGTCACGTACAGCACGATCAGCCCCAGCAGGATGACGCCGATCACGGCCATGCGGTGCTTGAAGAAGCGGCGAATGACGATGCGCGTCATCGACTCCGGTTTGCGCAGCTCTTCGCGCAGCGTCGGCACGCTGGGGGCGGTAGTTGCCGTGGTCGCCATAGATCAGCTTGCCTCCGCCGCTAATTGTACCGGATGCGCGGGTCGAGCCACGCATACACGATGTCGGTCAAGAGTTGGAAGAACACCACCGCGATCGCGATCATCAGCACGAAGGCCGACAGCAGCGGCTGGTCGAGCTGCTCGATGGCGTTGATGTACATGTAGCCCATGCCCGGCCAGGAGAAGATCGTCTCGGTGATGACCGCGCCGCTGAGGATGCCCGGCAGGCTGAGGCCGACGAGCGTGACCAGCGGCAGCGAGGCGTTTTTAAGCGCGTGCAGGAAGGTGACGCGCCGCTCGCTCAGCCCTTTGGAGCGGGCGGTGCGAATGTAATCGCTGTTGATGACTTCCAGCATCGTCCCACGGATATAGCGGCTCCAGCCGGCGATGTTGATCAGGGCCAGGCTGGCTACCGGCAGGATCATATGCCGGATCAGCTCATCCACCGACTGATCGCCGCGCGGGTCGTACATGCCAGACACGGGCAGCAGACGCAGCTCGATGGCGAAGATCTGCACCAGGATCAAGGCCAGCAGGAACACCGGCATCGAATAGGTGATGAAGGCGACGCTGGTGATGACGTTATCGGCCAAGCTGTACTGGTGCAGCGCCGCGAAGATGCCGATGACGAGCGCCGCCGCCACCGTGACGATGAAGGCGGTGATGCCCAGCAGCAGCGTGTTCGGCAGGAACTGGCCCATCACCGCGGTCACCGGCTTGCGGTAGCGGATCGATTCGCCGAAATCACCGCGCAGCACGCCCTTGCGCGTGCCGTACTCATCCGGCTCGCCGTCGCCAGTGATGTCGCGTTGATACCAGTCGTCGCCCACCAGCCAGAAGATGAACTGATGGGGAAAGACCGGGTCGTTCAGGCCGTACTTCGCCCGCAGCAAGAAGCGATCGGCTTCGGTCACGCGCGGGTCCTGCGCCAGGTAGGCCAGCGGGTCGCCCGAAATCTTCAGCAGAAAGAAGACGATGACGGTGATGGCGATGATCAGCGGGATGGCCTGCAGCACCCGCTGGATGATGTATTTGGTCATAAGTTGAACTCACGGTCACAGGCCATTCGCCTGCACTCCTGAACGTCGACTGACGCCCGTCTTCTACACGGGCGTCAGGGTTCGACCATCGAGAACATACTAACTAATCACTGGCAAACTGTAGGGGCAGACCACCGACCGTGCTCACTCGCCCGCCCGCGAGGGCGAAAGGCCGCCCCCTCTCCAGGGCTCTGGAGAGGGGGTTAGGAGTGAGGATGTCACGCTTGCAGCGGCGTTCCCCACAGTCGTCCATCGCGCGCCGGTCTACTTCGCCGGCTGCCAGAACTCGATCTTGTTGAAGTAGTTGCTGGACAGCGTGCCCACGTCTTTGGCGGTAGCCGGGTCTACAGTGGTGGTGTCAATCGCGTACCACGTCTGGCGCAGGTACAGGCCGTGCCAGAACTGCCCCTCGAAAAAGCGCTTGATGGCCTCGTCTGAGTACTGCTTGCGCTGGACTTCGTCCACCGTCTTGCCGACCAGCAGATCCAGCTCGTCATAGCGCGGATCGCAGAAGCCCCAGCCGTTGTTACCGTTGGGGTTCTCCGCCGTCGGGATGCCGTCGCAGCCAAACCAATCGGGCGCGTCGGCGAAGGGCGACAGCGGGTTGGCGCTGAGGGCAAAGATCGCCAGGTCGAAGTCGCCGGTGTCCAGGATGCCGCGGTCGACGAAGTCAGCGAACAGGATGTTGGCCGGCACTGGCAGAAGCTGCGTGCCGACGCCGATCTCATTCAAGTACTCCTGGATGACCACCTGGTAGTCCATGCGAAGCTGGCGGGTGGTGGTGAAGAAGCGCAGCACCAGCTCGACGCCGTCCTTGTCGCGAGTGCCGTTGCCATTGCTGTCCACCCAGCCGGCCTCATCCAGCAGCTTTTTGGCCAGCTCAGGATCATACTCTAGGCGCGGCAGGTCTTCCGGCCAAAACTGTTCCGGATACCACGACTTGGGAACAGCCGTGCCGGGGCCGACCAGATCTTCGGCCAGCGACGCGCGGTCGATGCCGTGGATGATGGCCTTGCGGACGTTGACATCGGTCAGCGCCGGGTGGCCGCCGTTGCCGATGTTCATCCAGATAGCGTCGCCGAACACGCCGGGCGTGCCGAACACTTCAACGCCGGGGATGGCGGCGTAGGCATCCACCTGATCGTCGCTGAAGTTGAAAGCCACGTCAATCTCGCCGGCCTGGAGGGCATTGCGCATCTGAGCGCTGTCGGTGATGAAGCGCAGGATGATGCGGTCGAACGCCGGTTCCTGGCCGTCCCACAGCGGATTCTTGACGAAGGACATCTGGCTGCCGATGACCCACTGGTCGAACACATACGGTCCGTAGCCGACCACGCCCTGGCCGCTGAAATACGGGTGATTATCCAGGTTGCCCTCGGCCGCCAGCGTATCAGCGAACACGTGCTTCGGCAGGGAGCAGCTGGCAACAGCGTTGCTCTGGTAGTCCGGGAACGGGCTGTTGTAGGTCAGGACGAAGGTCAGATCGTCCACCACCTCGAAGCTCTCCACCACTTCGGGATAGGTGCCGCGCTGGTAGGTGAGCGTCCCTGGGTTAGTGCGCAGGAAGTGATTGAACTCGCAGTCAGCGGTGGTGATCGGCTGGCCGTCCGACCACTTCAAGCCTGCCTTTAGTTTATAGGTCACCTGGGTGTTACCATTGTCCAGGGTCTTGACCAGACCGTTCCCAACCGTCGGGACTTGCTCGACCATGACCGGGAAGATCTCGCGGTTGACATCCCAATCCCACACATCACGGGCGTAGAAGTTGGTCGCCAGCGCCGCGAAAGCCATATCCGAACGCGGGGAGAGCTGCGACGGTTCCTGTTCCCAGCCGATGACTAAGACTTGTTCCTGCGCCTGGGCCACGCCGACGAACAGCGTCAGCATGAGCGACGCGGCCAGCAGCAGGCCAGTAAGACGAGCCCATTTACGATTCATTCCGCATCTCCTTCAAATCAACCGTTTTGTACTTTATGCCCGCGCGGCGCTGACACAGGGCTGCGCGTCACAACAGTGCACAGACTATAACATATCGCGCTACCGCCCTGCAAGCACGGCTCAATACAAAATTCCAGCGAAAATTGCGTTGATTATGGCCGAAACAAGGTTGAAAACGGGGGCGGCTCAGCGCCGCCGCCGCCGGCGTTTGCCGTCGTGGGGTTGCTCAGAAAAGACGCCCTCACCCTCAATTCCTCTCCCGAGCCGCGTCGCGTCGGCAGCCAGGTTGAGGGTGAGGGGCAAGATGCAGGCGCGCCGCCCGCGCTGGAGCCGGCCTAACCGCGGCCGACAGTGTAGGTGATGGTGATCGCGTCCTCGCTGATCTCCACCGACACCACGCGCCCAGAGTGCTTGCTCTTGAAGTAGTTGCGCCACGAGGCGTCTATCCAGGCGTTGATCTGGTTCAGCACCTCCTGCGGGACGGTCTGGCCATCCACGCTGGCGGTGACGGCCTGCCAGACGATGCGGCCGTTGCTGACGCTGGCGGTGAAGGTGCTCATCACCTGGTAGACCCGGCCGCGCGGGTACGTGTGGGTGGAATACACCACGACTTGGCCGGGCTGCAGATCAACCGACACGTTGCTGACGCTGCGGCGGGCGGGGTTGGTCACGCGGTACGAGTTGTTGATTTCGTCTTCCGTCAGGGTCTTGACGCGCGTCTCGGCCGCCAGCGCGGGGACGATCACCAGCGCCAGCGCGGCGACCACGACCAACAGCAGGAACAGTTTGCGAGCGTTCATGGCGTTGCTCCTCAGCTCTCATTTCGATCCACAGCGGACGTTATGCTCACGATAGCGCCAGAATGTTGCCGGCGTGTGCGCAGGTGTAAACGATGTGTAAACAGTCTGCAATTTCAGTATAAAGCGGGGGTGGCCGGCGAAGGCTTGAGACCCAGACGATCAGCCGCGGGCGTAGATACGGATGCTGTCCATCTCGTCGCGCACTAGCGCGTCGGGGGGGTAGCGCCGCGCCGCCGCCGCCATCCACAAATCGCCGATAGACGCGCCAGCGTTGAGGATGACGGCCAGCGCAGCGTAATAGCCGATCGAGTCCGGCAGTAGCCACACCAGCGCCATGCCCGCGGGCGTCAGGAGCGCCAGCGGCGCCAGCGCGATGCAGATGAACACGTCGCGCCGGAACAGCGCGCCGTCCGCGGTGGCGTAGAACGCGCCTTTGCGGAGCAGCACGCCATAGCGCGGACGGTGGCCGGCCCACCGGATGGCCAGGCCGTGGCAGAGCTCATGCAGCGGCAGCATGAGCGCCAGGACGGCCAGCAGCCCCAACCACCAGGGGACATCCGGGCCAGGGCGCGGGCCGCGCAGGCTGAGCGTCGCCGCCCACCACAGCGCCATCAGAACCAGCGCGATGCCCAGCGGGATGAGCGCCAGCAGGTTCACCAGCAGGGCGCGTCCCGGCGTCAGCAGCGCTAGGTGCTCAACCTCGCTGTAGCCCAGCGGCAGCTCGGCAATCGGGGCCGGACGCCGGGAACCCATCGGATCAGCGGGGACGCTTCACCCATTCGGGCGGCGGGGTGATCGCGTCTTCAGGCCGGCCGCCGACATCGCTGTAGCTGCTGTCGGCCAGCCGGTTGACCCAGGCCAGCGCCATATCCTGGTCGCAGACGATCTGGCAGCTCAGCCGGTACTGGCCGACTAGGCCGCTCTCCGCCAGCCGGTCGCGCTCGGCGGCGGTCATCATCTCTGGCTCGCCGGCCTGGAACTGCACCCGGCAGGTGGTGCAGCGGGCATGGCCGCCGCAGCGGTGCAGAATGTCTACGCCGCCGTCCTCCAGCGCCAGCACCAGGCGCTTGCCCGCCGGCGCCTCCAGGCTCGATCCATCCGGCAGGGTGATCTTGGGCATCGTGCGCGCTCCTTTCTCTCAGCTAGACGCCGTTTTCACCGCCGCTAACTATAGCGAAAGACCTCGCCGCTTACATGAATGCTGGCTTAAGGAGTTGGCCGCCGCAGGAACAGCGCCGTCCGCGTCACCTCCACGCACACCTGCCCGTCCTGGTTGCGCCCGATATGCCGGAGCGTAATCAGCCCGGCTTCCGGGTGCGAGGCGCTGTCACGCTTGGCGATCACCTCCGTCTCGACGTAGAGCGTGTCGCCGTGGAACAGCGGGTGCGGGTGGCTGACGCGCTCGTAACCCAGGTTGGCAATGATCGTGCCGGCCGTCAGGTCGCTGGAGGAGATGCCCACCACCATGCCCAGCGACAGCACGCCGTTGACGATGCGCCGCCCGAAGCGCGTCTTGCGGGCGAAATCTTCGTTGATGTGCAGCGGCTGGGTGTTCATCGTCAGGCTGTTGAACAGCACATCATCCATCTCGGTGATCGTTCGCCCCACCTCATGGCGGATGACCATGCCCACTTCCAGATCGTCGAAGTATTTGCCGCCCATGGCTGACCTCCCTCGCCTATGCATCCGATCCACTGCCTTCATCGTAGCGGAGGACGGCCTGCCCAGGCAACGCGCGCCGTCCACCGCCCCTCCATAGGCGCGAAAACTCGCGTCTCCCGCCAGAGACGATCTCGCATTCTGCGCCGCGCGCTGTATAATGTGGCGCTGTTCAAGTCGGCGAGCACCCGTCTGTCAAGAGGCAACCTATGACGCTGCAGAACCAGCTGCAAGAACTTCGCGGCCAGGTGGATGAGATCAACCTGAAAATCCTCGATCTGCTCAACCAACGCGCCCGTATCGTCTCCGATATCGGCAAAGTGCAGGCGCAGCTCGGCACGTCGTTCTACGACCCGCAGCGTGAAGCGCAGATGCTGACCATGCTGGAGCAGGCCAACCAGGGGCCGTTCAGCAACGAGACGATCAAGGCCTTGTTCCGCGAGATCTTCCGCGCCTCGATGGCGCTGGAAGAAAAAGAGGCCCGCGCCAAAATCCTGGTGCAGCGCAAGTCGCCGGATGACCGCACCGTCATCACCCTGCCAGACGGCGTGACGCGCATCGGGGACGGCGGCTTCCAGGTCATCACCGGGCCGTGCGCGGTGGAAAGCCTGGAACAGATGGAAGAGACGGCGGCGGCGCTGGCGGCGCGCGGCATCAAGATCATCCGCGGCATGGCCTACAAGCCGCGCACGTCGCCCTATGATTTTCAGGGGTTGGGCGAGCCGGGGTTGAAGATCGCCCGCCAGGTCGCCAACAAGTACGGGATGTTCGTCACCAGTGAGATCATGGACGCCAGCCAGATCCCGATGATGTCTGACTATGTCGATATCTTCTGGGTGGGCGCGCGCAACATGCAGAACAGCTTCCTGCTGAAGGCACTGGGACAGGTGCGCCAGCCGATCATCCTCAAGCGCGGGCTGTCGGCTACGCTGGAGGAATTCTTATATGCCGCCGAATACATCGTCAGCAGCGGCAACCCCAACGTCATCCTGATCGAGCGCGGCATCCGCACGTTTGAACGCTGGACGCGCAACACGCTCGACATCGGCGGCGTGACGGTGCTCAAGCTGGAGAGCCACCTGCCGGTGATCGTGGACATCTCGCACTCGGCCGGCCGGCGCGACATCGCTGTGCCGCTGGCGCGGGTGGCCAAGGCCAGCGGCGCTGATGGGTTGATGGTCGAGGTGCACCCCAACCCGCCGGTAGCCATGAGTGACGCCAAGCAGCAGCTCACCATCCCGCAGTTCCACGAGCTGATGGACGCGCTGGCGACAGCTTGAAGCCGCTCGCCGACGAGCGCGGCCTCAAAGGGCGTCCGCAGCTTCGATCGGCTGGCGTTCGCGTTCCAGCAGCGCGTGTTTGCGGGCGATCCCCCAGCGGTAGCCGCCCAGGCCGCCGTCCTCGCGCACGACGCGGTGGCAGGGGATGACCAGCGACACCGGGTTGCGGGCGCAGGCGCTCCCCACCGCGCGCGCCGCCCCCGGCTGGCCGATGGCCGCGGCGATCTGGCGGTAGGTGCGCGACTCGCCGTAGGGGATGGCGCGCAGCGCCGCCCACACCCGCGCCTGGAAAGCGGTCGCCTGCACGTCCAGCGGCAGGTCAAGCGTGGGCTGCTCGCCGTCCAGATGGCGCAGCAGAACGCCGGCCGCCTCGCGCAGCGCCGGGTCATCCCGCTTCACTGTCGCCGCCGGGTAGTCGCGCCGCAGCTCGGCCTCCAGCGCTTCGGGCGCGTCGCCCAGGCTGACGGCGCACAGCCCGCGCGGCGTGGCAGCGACCAGCAGCCACCCCAACCGGCATTCGACCAGCGTATAGCGGATGTCCATCCTGGCGCCTCCTCGATGATACGCGCCCAGCATCATGCCCAGCCAAAGGGTAAGACGGCGGCGGGCGGCCGCGTCAAACGTTATGCCGCGTCGGCGCGCATATAAGCGCGCATAAAAATTGCATCAGAATTGGCACTCACCTATAGCCAGTGCTAAAAACTTGATGTATGATAAGTAGCGGTCAATGAGCAGCTCTCAACCAGAGTCAGCCGAGGTAAGCGGTCATGCCCATGTATATGTATCGCCGTGAAGACGGCACAACCTTTGAAATCCGCCAAAAGTTCCTAGACGAACCCCTCAAACGCTGCCCAACCACGGGACAGCCGGTGGTGCGTGTGGTGCAGCCGGCGGGGATCATTTTCAAAGGCTCCGGCTTCTATGTGAATGACAGCAAGGGCGCGTCGCGCAGCAGCGTGAACAACACTGCCGGCAACAAGGAAGCCGCCGAAACCGCCAAGACTGAGACCAAGACGACCACCGCTACGGCTGCCGCTGACTGAGGGCGGCCGCCCCCAATGACAATTCAGCGCCCGCCATCTCGGTGGGCGCTTTGTAATTACATCTGGAAGCCGCCAGTGACGCGGACGATCTTCTGCTGGTAGTTGTTGACGTACTCCAGCAGCCGGCGGTGCAGCCGCATCCATTCCGGGCTGCCCAGGATGCGGCGCATCGTGTCCAGGTCTTCGGCGATGCCCTCAGTCATGATCTGCGACTGTTTAGTGCGGCTGTAAGCGGTGTACCAGGCTCCGGTCGGCTCGATGCCCAAGCGCGTCAGCCCCGGCATCCATTCGCGCACGACGAACTCGAAGTAGTCTTGTTCGCGCTCCTGCTTGATGTCCCACTGCATCAGCAGTTTGACATTCTCTTTGCCCAGCGACGACATACGCTACGCTCCCATCACCGCTTGCGGCTTCAACACGACCACCTGGGGCTGCTCAGGAAGCTCGCCCGCCGTCAGCTTCAGGGTGTCGGCTTCCTGAACCTTGCTCACGCCCATCGCCTTGAGGAAGCGATCCAGGGGATCTAGCGGAAATTTAAGGCCGGGCAGCGCGTAGTGCATGGGGACGATGAACTGCGGCTCGACCAGCGCGACCACCTCGGCTGCCTGCGCCGCCCGCAGCCCGTGGCCGCCCCCGACCGGCAGCAGCAGCACATTCACCTCGCCCAACGCCTCAATCGTGGACTGGTCAGGGACATGCGCCAGATCGCCCACGTGCAGCACGGTCAAATTGTCGAACTCGAACAGGTAGGCGACGTTCACCCGCACGGCTTCCTCGGTCACGGTATGCAGGGCGATGCCGGTGATGAACACGCCGCCGATCTCATATTCGCCGGGGCCGAACAGCACATGCGGGTCGCCTTTGACGGCTTCCACATGGTTGTGCCCCGGCTCCTGGTGGCTGACCGTCACCACATCCGCTTTGAGCCTGGGCAGCAGCAGCCCAATTGTCTCCGAATAAGGGTCAGTCACCACCGAGATGCGGTTGCGCTCGGTGATGCGAAAGCAGCTATGTCCGTACCAGATGATCTCCAACGGGGTGACCTCGTGTAAAAGTCAGAACAGTCAGCGGTGCAGAGTACATCCGGGTGATGGATGACGTCCACGCTGATACGGTATGATAGCCCATTCAGCCCGTTTTCTCAAGTTACGCCGGACATCGCCGTGCGCCGCTCACCCGACTTTCATCACGCTCTCAGTCTGCCCTGGCGGTTGACTGCCTTCGGCGCTGGGCAGGCGCGCCAAGTGGATGGCCGGCTGCGGCTGGCGCTGATGATGGGATCGGCGACGGCCTACAGCGACGCGCAGATCAGCGACTACGCCGCCCCGCGCGATTTCACCTGGCGGCCGCCGGCGCGCCTGGAAGTGACCGCCTGGGCGGAGCCTGAAGCGGCGCGGCTGCGAGGGACGGCCGGCTTCGGCTTCTGGAACCAGCCGTTCATGCCGGGCGCGCGCGGCTTCCGGCTGCCGCAGGCGGCCTGGTTCTTCTTCTCCGCGCCGCCCAGCGACATGCGCCTGGCGCTGGACGTGCCGGGGCCGGGCTGGAAGGCGGCGGCGCTGGATGCGCGGCGGGCGGCTTTCCTGGCGCTGCTGCCGGCGGCTCCGATCGGCGTGCTGCTGATGCGCATCCCAGCGCTGTACCGGCGGCTGTGGCCGGTAGGCCAGTGGGCGCTGGGGGTCAGCGAACAGCTGTTAGACGCGCGGCTGCTGGCGGAGCGTCACACGTATGCGCTCGACTGGCGGCCAGACGGTCTGACCTTCGCTGTGGATGGCGCAATCGTCCACCGCGCCCCCCATGCGCCGCGCGGCCCGCTGGGTTTCATCGCCTGGTTGGACAACCAGTACGCGGTGGTCACGCCCCAGGGACGCTTCCGCTTCGGCCTGACGCCCATCGCCGAGGCGCAGGCGCTGATCATCGAGTCGATTACGCTGAGCACAGAGTAAAGGTGGAGGCTCACCGAGTTATGACCCTACCCGTCATCGTCATCGGCGGCGCGCCCATGTGGGCGGAAGCCGCCGCTCGCCAGCTTCAGGACGCTTACACCGTCCGGTTGTACCACGATCGACACAGCCTGGTCGCGCGCCTGGCCGACGACCGCGCCGCCTTCCTGCTGGTGGACGGCGCGGCGGCCGACTGGCTGCACTGGGTGACGACGCCCAAGACCAGCCCGGCCACCCGGCGCATCCCCATCGCTGTCGTCGCCGATGATCGCGACCAGCGGGCGGACGCGCTCGACGCCGGCGCCGATCTGGCGCTAGGGCTGGACGAGCTGCTAGCCGACCTGCCCGCCCTGGCGCGAGACTACGCCCGCGTGCCCGACGCCGCCTACCTGGAGGCGCTAGCGTGCGGCTGCCAGGAGCCGCTGCCGCCGCTGGCGCGGGAAGGCGTGGCCCGGTTCAACGCCGGCGAATACTACGCCCAACATGATCTGTTCGAAGAACAGTGGGTGAATACCGACGCGCCGGTGCGTGACCTGTACCGCGCCATCCTGCAGGTGGGCGTAGCCTACTATCAGATCGAGCGCGGCAACTACCGGGGCGCGCTGAAGATGCTGCTGCGCAGCGTGCAGTGGCTGTCGCTGCTACCCGATGTCTGCCAGGGCGTGGACGTGAAGCAGCTCCGTGGGGACTCGTACCGGGTGCGGGCCGCGCTGGAGCGCATGAATCCGTCAGACATCGCTCGCTTCGACCGGAGCTTGCTGAAGCCGGTGCGGCTGGTGGAACCTTAGCCAGCCCGCAGTCGGCGGGCGATCAGGCCGGCCAGCCAGCGCAGCTCTTCCAGGCGCAGCGCCGCTGCCGCGATCAGAAAGGCCGCCGCCCCAGCGCCGCCGCTGGCCAGCACCAGCGCCAGCTCGTGCGCCAGCGTGGTCGCGTCCAAGCGGACTGACAGCGCGGCTTCGGCCAGCGCCGCCGCCGCCCCTAAAGCCCCAGCCGCTAGGCTGGCTTTGGCCACCGTCAGCAGCAGCCGCTGCTCGCCCAGGCCGCCCAGCCGCCGCGCCAGCCAGTAGGCCGACAGCAGCGCGTGGACGACGTGCTTGACGCTGTCGGCGATCATCAGGCTGAATAGGCCGGCGCGGGGAAAGAGCGCCGCCGCTACCGCCATATACACGATCAGGCTGAACAGGCCGATGAGCGCCGGCGTGAGCGTGTCCTGGCGAGCGTAGAAGGCGTACACCAGCAGCAGATCCACCGCCGCAAACGGCAGGCCGACCAGGTACAGGCGCAGCGCCAGCGCGGTGATGGTCGTGTCCCCGGCGGTGAACGCCCCATGCTGGAACAGCAGCGCCACGATGGGCGTCGCCAGCACGAACAGCCCCACCATGGCCGGCAGGATCAAGGTGATGGCTAGCCGCAGCCCCAGGCCGAGCGTATCTTTGAACGCCTGATCGCCCTGGATGTTCACCAGCGCCGCCTGGCGCGCCAGCGTGGGCAGGATGGCGATGCTGATGGCCGTGGCCACCAACCCCTGCGGGAACTGGATGAGCGTGGTCGCCCAGGTCATATAGCCGATGCTGCCCTCGCCGGTCTGGCTGGCCAGGTTGTAGCTGAAGGTGCGGATGACCAGCGTATCCAGGATGAGCGAGAACATCACCGGCGCATACAGCAAGGCGATCTGGCGGATGGCCGGGTGCCGCCAGCGCAGGGTGAAGCCCACCCGCGCCCCGCGCAGCCCCGGAAGCTGGAGCGCCAACTGCGCCAGCGAACCGACCAGCCAGCCGATAGTCACAGCGACGATGCCTTCCGCCGGCCGGCTGATCTGCCAGTGGATCGTCAGCCCCGGCCCGGTCACCACCGGCTGGACGGTCAGCGGCGGGGCCAGCAGCAGGGACAGCACCACGATGCTGCCATTGAAGACGGTCACCGCGAAGGCCGGCCAGGTGAACTCGCGCAGCGCGTACAGCGTGCCGCTGAGCACGGCGAACAGTCCCAGGAAGATCAGCGCCGGGGCGGTCAGCCGCAGCAGATCGGTCGCCAGCGCCAGCGTCGGGGCGTCGAAGCCGCCGCCGACCACCTGCACGATCTGCGGCGCGGCCAGTTCGATCAGCAGCACCACCAGCGCCAGCCCCACCGCCACCAGGCTGCACAGCACCGACACCAGCCGCCACAGCGCCGCCCGGCCATCGCGGGCCACCACCTCGCTGAGCACCGGCACCAGCGCGCTGTTCACATGGCCGCCGATGAGCAGGTCATACAGCGCTTTGGGCACGATGATGGCCACATTGAAGGCATCCACCGCTCGCGACGCGCCGAATAGGTTGGTGAGGACGATCTCCCGCGCCAGCCCCAGGATCCGACTGGTGATGTTCCCCAGCGCGACCACGCCGGTCGCCCGCGCCACGCCGGCGTTGGTCTCCGCCTGGGTGATCTGCGGCTCGGCCGGGGCGACTTCAACCGGCAGTTGCTCCGTCGTCATCTGCGCCTCCGCGCGCCAAACGGGGGTAAGCATAGCAGAAGCGCGCCGGTTCGCCAGATGGGACTTGCGGGACGCCCGGCGCCCAGGCGCGCGCTGGAACAACCGCCCACAAAAACAGCGAGGGCGGCTCACCCTGCTCAACCGCCCTCGCTGCAATCGCGAGATCCCATCAGCTATTGGCACAGCCGGCTTTTCAGCGCCCAGATCAAGCGCCTCCCGACACCTCAGTTCGGGCATCGAACAGCGCTGGCGACGTATTCACAGGTATCTGGCCGGACATGATCGCCTCAAAAGTCGCCCGGTCGAGCGTCTCATGTTCCAGCAGCATGGTCGCCAGCATATCAAGCTTGTCGCGGTAGGTCGTCAGCAGGTCGCGGGCGCGATTATACGCGGTCTGGACGATGCGCCGCACCTCGTTGTCAATCTGCTCGGCGGCCTGCTCGCTGTAGTCGCGCTGTTCGCCGATCTCGCGCCCCAGGAACACCGCGCCGCCGCCGCCGCCGAAGGTGCGCGGCCCCAAGGCGTCGCTCATGCCGTACTGGGTCACCATGGCGCGGGCGAGCTGCGTCGCCTGCTGCAGGTCACTGCTGGCTCCAGTGGTCACCCGGTTGAACACGATCTCCTCGGCGGCGCGCCCGCCCATGGCCGCCACGATCTGGTCTTCGAACTCCTCGCGGGAGCGCAAGAAGATATCATCCTCCGGCAGCGACATCACGTAGCCTCCGGCGCGCCCGCGCGGGATGATGGTGATCTTGTGCACCGGGTTGGCATTTTCCAGCACATGGTGCAGGATGGCATGGCCGGCCTCGTGGTAGGCGATGGTCTTCTTCTCCTTGTCGGAGATCACGCGCGTCTTGCGCTCCGGCCCCATGATGACGCGCTCCATGCTCTCCTGCAGCTCGCTCATGCCGATGGCTTTCTTGTTGCGCCGCGCTGTCAGGATGGCCGCCTCGTTGATCAGGTTCTCCAGGTCAGCGCCGGAGAAACCGGCGGTGATCTTCGCCAGCGCCTCCAGGTCTACGTCCGACGCCAGCGGTTTGCCCTTCGCATGAACCTTGAGGATCTCCAACCGGCCTTTGATGTCTGGGTTGTCCATCACGACCTTGCGGTCGAAGCGGCCGGGGCGCAGCAGCGCCGGGTCTAGGATGTCCGGCCGGTTGGTGGCCGCCATCACGATCACGTTCGTGCCGGTCTCGAAGCCGTCCATCTCCACCAGGATCTGGTTGAGCGTCTGCTCGCGCTCATCATGGCCGCCGCCCAGCCCTGCGCCGCGATGCCGGCCGACGGCGTCGATCTCGTCCACGAAGACGATGGCCGGCGCTTCGGCTTTGGCGCGGTCGAACAGATCGCGCACGCGCGACGCGCCGACGCCGACGAACATCTCGACGAATTCCGAGCCGGAGATGCTGAAGAACGGCACGCCGGCCTCGCCCGCCACCGCCCGCGCCATCAGCGTCTTGCCGGTGCCGGGCGGCCCGACCATCAGCACACCTTTGGGGATGCGCGCGCCCAGCCGGATGAATTTCTCCGGCTCTTTGAGGAACTCAACGATCTCTTTCAGCTCCTCTTTGGCTTCCTCGGCGCCGGCCACGTCCGCGAACGTCACCTGGGGGCGTTCCATGTCGCGCACGACCCGCGCGCGGCTGCGACCGAAGCTCATGGCCTGGTCCTGCCCGGTGCGCACCGAGCGCATCATGCGCCACAGCAGCCAGATGATGAGCAGCGTCGGCACGACGGCGATCGCCAGCTGGAACAGCAGGTTAGACGTGTTGTCGCCCTGCTGCTCAATGAAGCGCACGCCAGCCAACTGCTGGTTGGTCACGCCGAACGTCTTGAGCGCCTCGAACAGGTCGGTCTCGCGCTCTTTGTAGTAGGTGACGGTGCTGCCACTGCGCAGTTGGATGATGACGTCCTGGCCGCCGCGGACGGTGATCGCGTCCACGTTGCCCTGGCGCACATATTGGGCGAAGTCATCCAGCGAGATGCGGCTGGCGTTCGGCACATTGTTGGGCGTGCCGAACATGAACAGGAACAGCACCAGGATAGCCACTCCTAGGATCAGCCAGAAGCGCTGGGCGTTCTTGCTGCTGAGCGGATTGTTATTATGGGATGAATCAGGTCGGTTATTCACCGGAATTGGCGCGCAGACTGTCGCCGATTAGCGGCAGGCTAAAGGGAGCGCCTTTCTCCTTTCTACGCTAAATCACGACGTTCTCATTATAATGGACAGCAGGCCGAATTTTCAAAGGTGCGGCAGGAAGCATGGCAGCTCATACTCTAATCTGAAATCAGATCATAATGGGCAACGTCCCCTGGGTCAATGAGTCCGGCATGAATCTGCTGTGAGAAATCCGTCGCGCCGCCGGCAGCGTCGCGCCCAGATGCCGGCGAAGCGATAGGCAGTCCCGCTAAAGTATTGTAAACTTATGTCCAGATCAGCCATCAAGCTCTGGTAAATGACAGCATATTAGGATATAGGCCGCTGCCTTTGGGCGACAGGAATCTTGCTTTGTCTATGAACCGCGCCACAGTCAACCTGCTCATCCCTTGGCTGCTGGCGCTCGTCACTGCGGCGGCGCTGCTGTCGAACTGGCCGGAGGGTCAGGCGCTGAGCCAGTACGCAGGCCAGGCGGTTGTGTATGCGGCCCTCACCGCCTTCATCCTGCTCTTCGGCGTCCTGCTGGCCGAAGGCGAGCTCAGCCCGACGCATGTGGTAGGTATGGTCGCCTGTCTATCGCTGCCGGCCGAGGCACAGCCGGTGATGACCTGGGCGATCTTCGCCGGCGGCGTGGTCGGCGGGCTGCTGCTGGTGCGCCGGCCAGACCGCGCCCGTTTCCGCCGCCCGCTGACCACCCGCAGCGCCCGCAGCGTGGTCGTCATGAGCGCCCGTGTCACGCTCAGCTTCGTGGTCGGGGCGCAGTTTTACCGCGCCCTGGGCGGCACGCTGCCGCTGACGCCGCCGCTAGCAGACCAGACAGCGGCGCTGGCCGTGTTCAGCTTGTCCACCCTGCTGGTCTATCTGGCAGTATTCTTGCTAGAAATCTACACCGATGGCCACTCCGTCGGCGGCGTCATTCGCGGCAGTCTGAGCGAGTTGTTCGCCATCCTGATGCTGCCCGTGCCGTTCGCCATCATCTCGGCGCTGCTCATCGTCTTTTCGCCCACCTCGCAAATCCTGTTCATCGGCGGCGCTATGCTGGCGTCGATGGGGTTTCACGGCCTCAGCCGGGCAGGACAGCGCCTGCGCGACCAGGTGCGCGAACTGCAGTCGCTGGCGGCGGTGGGCGGGGCGCTCCAGTCCAACCTCGATCTGCCAGCCCTACTAGACGCTATCTACCGTCAAGTCATCGGTCTGCTGGCCGTCGATTCCTTCCGCGTTGTGCTGATCGACTCGGTTGGCCGCTGGGAGCAGTTCGTCAGCGCGCCTGCCGGCGGGCTGGTGCGCCGCTTGGAAGATGGGCCGGCCCCAGATGACGACCTGCTGCGTCATGTGCTGCGGTCGCAAACGCCGCTGCTCATCACCGACAATGTAGCCAGCCGAGCGCAGGCGCTGGGTCTGCAACCTCCGTCTGAGCCGCTGACCGCTTGGTTAGGCATGCCGCTGGTTGCGGGCGGGCGTTTGCAGGGCGCGCTGGTGGTCGCCTCGCGCGACTCCAAACGGCGGCTGACCGACGATGACCAGCGCCTGCTGACGCTGGTGGCGGCGGCGGCAGCGGCAGCGCTGGACAACGCTCGTCTGTACGCGCGCCGCCTAGCGCGCGCCGAACAGATGGGACTGCTCAACCGGGTGCTGGCTGTCCTGACCGGCTCGCTGTCCCCTGACGAGGTGCTGGACGCCATCCTGTCATCGGCCTCGATCATCATCGAAACGACCGGTGTGGCCATCTACCTGCTCACTGGCGACCAACCGCCCATCCTGATGCTGGCGGCCAGCGCCGGTTTGGGTGGCGGCTTTGAGCTGGAGCCGCCAGCGCCGCTGCTGGTTGACCCGCGCCAGCCGCCGGTGGTGGTGAGCGACCTGCGGCATGACCCGCGCGCCGCCCCCTACCGCGCGCTGCTGCTGCGCGAGGGCAAACTGGCCTGGATTGAACTGCCGCTGACCGTGGGCGAGACGTTCCTGGGGGTGATGCTGCTGTACTTCGACACACCGCAGGCGTTCAGCGACTCGATCATCGAGATGCTGCGCACATTTGCCAGCCAGTCGGCGCAGGCCATCAAGAACGCCCGTCAGTACACCACCACCGATAAGGCGCTGCTGCGGCGGATCGAGCAGATGTCCGGCCTGGCGGCGCTCAGCCGCCAGTTGAGCGCCACCCTAGACGCGCACACCATCTGCCAGCTCGTGCTCAACCGAGCGTTAGAGCTGAGCTACGCCTCCTCCGGCCATGTGGTGCTGATTCAGGAGAACAGCGGCCAGCCGATGGTGATGGCGCATGCTGGTTATCCGGCTCGGCTGGTGCTGGACCCAGCAGCCGTGCGTCAGAGCATCTCCGGCTACGTCCTACAAACCGGCCAAACGGTGCGCGTGCAAGACATGCGCGCCGGTGCGCCCGCGCCGCCGCTCCTCAGCAGTTCGCGGTCGGTGCTGAGCGTGCCCATCGAGCGCAATGCGGCCATCCTGGGGGTGATCACGCTAGAGAGTCAGTCGCCAGGAGCGTTTAGTGACGAGGACTGGCACTTCCTCACCCAACTTGCCAGCCAGACGATCATCGCCATTGATAACACTCGCTTGTTCGCTCGCATCGCCGAGGCTCGCGACCGGTTAGAAGTGATTCTGAATACGATGACCGAGGCGATCGTCTTATTCGACCGCAGTGGGATCATCGTGCTGTCGAACCCGCGCGTCGAACTGATCGGCCTCGATGCCGATCACCTGCGCGGGACCAGCGTCGAGTCGCTGCTGTTTGAACCAGAACTGCGGCTGTCAGCCTGCATGGGCTTCGCCTCCGATCATGAATTGTGGTCGCTGTTGGATGCCGTGCGCGCGCCCGGCGAGTGGACTGCCCAACCGCCGCATCTTTACACCCTGGAGCGGGAGAACGGCGTCGTGTACATCGAGCGCCAAGCGATCCCGATCAGCAACGTTCAGGGACAGCGGGTTGGCCTGCTGCTGGTGTTTTATGACCGGACTGAGGAGCATGCCCTGGCGCAGGCGCGCGAAGACCTGTCGCGCATGATCGTGCACGATCTGCGCAGCCCGCTGACCGCCGTCAATACCGGCCTGAAGCTGCTGCGCAATGTCGTCCCCGAAGATGCGCCTTACCGCGCGCTGGTGCAGACCACCACCGAGACCAGCGAGCGCGCCATCCGTAAGCTGCTGAGCCGGGTAGACTCGCTGCTGGACATCTCGCGCATGGAGAGCGGTCAGCTCAAGCTGGAGCAGGAGCCGGCCGATCTGGCGACGCTGGCGGACAGCGTGTGCATGGAGCTCAGCCCGCTGGCACACGAGCTGAACGTGCGGCTGACGTCTGAGATCGACGACCGGACGCCGCGGCTGCACATCGACACCGACAAAGTTGAGCGTGTGCTGCAGAACCTCGTGGATAACGCGCTCAAATTCAGCCCACCAAACACGACTATCTGCCTGCGCGCTCACCCGCCCGGCGCCGCCGGCGCGCCGCCGCATTTCGTGCGGGTGGACGTGGTCGACCAGGGGCCGGGCGTGCCCGATGAGCACAAGGCGCGCCTGTTTGACCGCTACGTGCAGTTGAAGGGGCGGCGCGGCGCCCGGCGCGGGACTGGCCTGGGGCTGACGTTCTGCAAGTTGGTGATCGAGACGCAGGGCGGGCATATCTGGATCGAGGACAATCCTGGCGGCGGCAGCATCTTCGCCTTCACACTGCCGGTGGCAGCCGTCGAACTGCTCGATGAGCCGGGAGAACAGCCCGTCGTCTCGTAGACCGGCGCGGCAGCCTCATCCCCCGTGAACGGCCATGCTACAATCAAGATATGTTCGCTGAAATCGCGGTTGATGCGCCCGTCTACAAGACTTTTCACTACCACATCCCACCCGAACTGGAGGGCAGCCTGGAGCCTGGCCATCTGGTGCAGGTGGCCTTCGGCGCGGCGCTGCAGCATGGCATCATCTTGGCGTTGCTGTCCGACAGCCCAATCGAACAGACCAAGCCGGTGCTGGCCCGCCTCGACCCCGAACCGGTCGTCTCCGGCGAGCAGATCGCCCTGGCGCGCTGGCTGAGCCGTCGCTGGCTGGCGCCAATTGGGTCGTGCCTGTGGCTGATGCTGCCGCCCGGCCTGACCGGCGGGCGCGACATCCGCGTGACGCTGCTGAACCCCGACGCGACCAGCGACGACCCAGTCGAGGCGCGCGTTCTCGACCTGCTGCGCCGGCGCGGCCCGCTGACCGGGCGGCAGCTGAACGCCGCCAAGCCGCTGCACGGTCAGCACTGGCGCCCGGCGGTGGACGCCCTGGAAAAAGCCGGCGTCGTCCGGCAGGAACGGGTGCTGCTGCCCGCGTCGGCGCGCCCGCGCGTCATCCAGACGGCGGCGCTGGCCCTTCACCCTGACCAGATCGCGCATGTCGCTCGCAAGCTGGGGCGCGAATCGCGGCAGGCGGCGATCATCGAAGTGCTGGCGGCGATGCGGCTGCCGCAGCCGACCGTCGCCCAGGTGCTGGAGGCCGCCGACGCCGGACGCGCCGCCTTGAAGCAGTTGGTGGACGCCGGCTTTGTCACGCTGCACGCCGACCAGCGCCCTCCGCGCGTGTCGCTCAACCTGCCGCTAGCTCAGGTGGACAGCGTTTTGATCGAACTGCGCGAGGCCGGGCGCGACCTGGCCATCCTGCGGGCGCTGGCCGAGGCTGGCGGTGAGCTGGAGGTACGCGACCTAGCCGCGCGCACCGGCGCTAAACCGGCCGACCTGACCCGCCTGGCCGACCTGGGATTGATCATCCTGGGCGAGCAGCACGCCTGGCGCGACTCCCTGGCGGGGCGCGCCTTCATCCCGACCGGCGCGCCCGCGCTCACGCTGGATCAGCAGGCGGCTTGGTCGGTCATCGCCGAAGCGATTGACGCGGCGGCGCGCCCCGTCGGCGTCGAGACGCTGGAGGACGAGCCGCGCGCGGCGGCCTTTCTGCTGCACGGCGTCACCGGCAGCGGCAAGACGGAAATCTATCTGCGGGCGATCGAGCGTACGCTGGCGCGCGGGCGGAGCGCCATCTACTGTGTGCCGGAGATCGCCCTCACCGCCCAGACCATCCGCCGCGCGGCGGCGCGCTTCCCAGGGCGGGTGGCGGTCATCCACAGCGGGCTGAGCGACGGCGAGCGCTATGACACCTGGCGGCGCGCCCGCACTGGCCTGGTCGGACTGGTCGTAGGCGCCCGGTCGGCGCTGTTCGCCCCGCTGCCCGACATCGGCCTGATCGTCTTGGACGAAGAACATGACGCCAGCTACAAACAGTCGCCGCCGGTCAGCCCGCCGTACTACCACGCGCGCGAAGTCGCCGAAGCGCTGGCGCGGCTGCACGGCGGCGTGCTGCTGCTGGGGAGCGCTACGCCCGCCCTGGAGACCATGTACCGCGCCGAGCGCGGCGAACTGCGGCGGCTGACGCTGCCGACGCGCATCCTCGGCCACCGGGAGCATATTCTGGTACAGGCCCGGCAGGCGCGGGTGGCGCCGCGCTACCGGCCGGCGGACGCCGCCGACGCCCTGACGATCGACCTGCCGCCGGTGCAGGTGGTGGATATGCGCGAGGAACTGAAGGCGGGCAACACCCGCATCTTCAGCCGCGCCCTGCACGACGCCCTGGCCGAGACGCTGTCCCGCCGCGAGCAGGCCATCCTGTTCATCAACCGCCGCGGCCAGGCGACCTATGTGTTCTGCCGCGACTGTGGCTACGTGGCGGTTTGCCCGCGCTGCGGCACGCCGCTGACCTACCACCGCTATGGGGAAGCGCTGCGCTGCCACCAGTGCGGCTACCAGCAGCCCCAACCGCGCGCCTGCCCGCAGTGCGCCTCGCCGCGCATCCGTTTCTTCGGCGCGGGCACGCAGCAGGTGGAGGCGGCGCTGCTGGAGGTATTCCCCACCGCGCGCTCGCTGCGCTGGGACGCCGATACCGCCGCCGACCCGATGATGCACGAGGCGTTTCTGGCGCAGTTCATCGAAGGCAAGGCCGATGTCTTGGTCGGCACGCAGATGATCGCCAAAGGGCTGGACCTGCCGCTGGTCACGCTGGTCGGGGTGGTCAGCGCCGACGTCGGGCTGAACCTGCCAGATTTCCGCGCCGCCGAGCGCACCTTCCAGGTGCTGACGCAGGTGGCTGGCCGAGCCGGGCGCGGCCTGCTGGGCGGGCGCGTCATCCTGCAAACCTACCAGCCGGACCACTATGCCATCGCCGCCGCCGCCCGGCACGACTTCGCCGGCTTCTATGCGCGCGAGATGGCCTACCGGCGCGCGCTGGGCTACCCGCCCTTCCGCCGGCTGGCGCGCATCGTCTTTCGCTGCCCCAGCGAGGCGCAGGCGCGGGCAGAGGCGGAGCGCGCCGCCGCGTTCGTGCGCGCCCGCCTCGACAAGCTGAACCTCAGCGGCCTGGAACTGATCGGCCCGGCGCCCTGCTTCTTCCAGCGGGTGGCCGACTCATTCCGCTGGCATCTGCTGCTGCGCGGCCCCAACCCGGCGCTGGCGCTGGAAGGGATTGAGGTCACCCGCGGCTGGCACATTGACCTCGACCCGGCCGATGTGCTGTGACCGGCCGGCCTCAGGGCGCCAGACGCTCCAGCGTGAGCTCCAGCGTGGCGCGGTCATAGTTGTAATTGCTGATCTGCACGCTCACTGGCCCGTCCTGTGGGACGACGAATTCGGTCACCAGCAGGCTCACGTCTTCGCCCCGGGCGGTCGTCAGCGTCACGCCGGCCTGAGTGACGACGATATTGGGCGAGGCGGTCTGGCCGCTTGAGAAGCTGTGCAGCACCCGCGCCGTCAGCCGCACCGACTGGCCGGCCTGGCCGCTGAAAGCCGCTGTGGCCAGCGGCTGCTTCTCATTCAGCGTCACCGTCAGCGGGCCTTCGTCCAGCGACAGCGGGCGGCTGCGCATGAGCGTTAGCGTCACCCGCCCGGCGTCGTCTGGGATGACCGTCTGCACCAGGATGGTGTAAGCGCCATCGGCCACCAGCGGCTGGTTCAGGATTTCGGGGTCGAAGCCGGGGCCGCCGTCGTCATCGAAGGCCACCTGGAAACCCGCAGGATCAGTCAGTGTCAGCGACGTGTCCACGCTGCCGCCGCTGCT
>CALAJK010000005.1 GCA_937922795.1 uncultured Anaerolineae bacterium | reverse complement strand
GGCGCGCACCGTAGCCTGGTATCGCGCTCAGTCGTGATGGATCGCCATGCGCGTCGTCCATATCATGAAGATCAAAGGGATCGCCGGCGCCGAGCGCCATCTGCTGCTGCTGACAGCCGGCCAGCGCCAGCGGGGGTGGGACGCGCAGATCGTGATGCTGGCCAACCCCGACCAGCCGATGGACGATATGTTGGCCGAGGCCGGCGCGCGCGGCATCCCCATCCGGCGGCTGGTGATCCACAGCCGGGCGGATGCCGGCCTGCTCTGGCGGCTGCGAGCGATCCTGCGCGACCTGAAGCCGGAGGTGGTGCACACCCACCTACAGCACGCCGATTTGTTCGGCATCCCCGCGGCGCGGCTGGCGGGCGCGCCGGTGGTGGTCAGCAGCCGTCACAACGACGACCCGCGCCGGCGGCGGCTGCCGCTGCGGCTGCTCAACCGGGGGCTGTGGGCGCTGGCCGACGGCGGCATCGGCATTTCGGAGGCGCTCACACGCTTCACTATCGCCTTCGAGGGCGCGTCTTCTGGTAAAATGCGCACCATCTATTACGGCGTGGCGATCCAGCCGCCGCTGGACAGCAGCGTCATGCGCCGCCGCCTGCGGTCGGAATTGGGGCTGCCGCCGGACTGCGTGACCGTGGGCGTGGCGTGCAGGTTGGTGGAGCAGAAGGGCGTGGCCTACGCGGTGGAGGCTTTTAGGCGAGTCGCGCCGGACTACCCCGATGCCTACTTGCTGATCGCGGGGGAAGGGCCGCTGCGCCCAGCGCTCGAACAACAAGCGGCGCCGCTGGGCGAACGCGTCCGCTTCCTGGGCTGGCGCCATGACATCCCGGCGTTCCTGGCCGGCCTGAATGTGCTGCTAGTCCCCAGTTTGTGGGAAGGTTTTGGGTTGATCATGCTGGAGGCGATGGCGCAGCAGGTAGCCATCATCGGCAGCGCGGTCAGCGCCATCCCGGAGGTGGTCGCCGACGGCGAGACCGGCCTGCTCGTCCCCCCGCGCGATCCGGACGCGCTGGCCGGCGCGCTGGCTCGGCTGCTGGCGGACGCCCCGCTGCGCCAGCATATGGGGCTGCTGGGGCGCGACCGGCTGGAGGCGCGCTTCAGCGCCGAGCGCATGGTGAGTGAGACGACGGCGCTGTACGCCGAACTGCTGGCGCGGCGCGGGCGGCGAGAGTAAGATCGCCAGAGCACGGGAAGCAGAGCGAGGGCTGCATGTCACAACCGACGCTTAACGCGCTCATCCGCGAGGAACTCGACCTGATCGAGGACATCAAACGCAACAGCCAGCGCCTGTCGCAGCCACTGTTCGGCGCGCTGATATGCACGTTCGGCCCGCCGATGCTGGTGTTCATAGCCTTCGCCGCGCTCAGCACGCTGCTGGTCAACGCCGTCGAGCGGGCGTTCCCCGGTGGGATGCTGTCGGTCACGCTGTACCTGGTCGGGCTGCTGATCACCAGCGTGCTGATGTGGCGCGTGTGGCGCCGGATGGAGTCCCGCTACGGCGGCGCGGCGCTCATCCGCCGGTTGGGCGAGGTGACGATGGCCGTGCGCGAGGCTGAACGAGCGATCGAGGCCGCCCGCGCCCAGGCCGAGCCGTCGCGGCAGCAGTTGGCCGACATCCGGGCGCGGACGCGCGCCGCCTGGCAGGTGTATGCCGAGGCCATGCGCGCCCACGGTCTGGACGTGACGCCGGAGTGAGCCCGCCGCTGATGGCCGAGTCCTCCCGCCCGATCCGCATCCTGCGCGTCATCGCCCGGCTGAACGTCGGCGGGCCGGCGATCCACGTGTCGCTGCTGGCGCACCACTTCGGCCCGCCGGACTACGAGACGACGCTGGTGTGCGGGCGCATCGGCCCTGGCGAAGGCGACATGCAGTATTACGCCGAGAGCCTGGGGGTGCGGCCGGTCATCATCCCTGAGCTGGGGCGGGCGCTGCACCCGGCGCGCGACCTGGTGACGCTGTGGAAGCTGTACCGGTTGATCCGCCAAGTGCAGCCTGACGTGGTGCATACTCACACGTCTAAGGCGGGCTTTGTGGGACGGGTGGCGGCCTGGCTGGCGGGCGTCCCGGTCATCGTCCACACCTTTCACGGCCACGCTTTCCACAACTATTTTGGCCCGCTGCTGACCGGGCTGTTCATCCTGCTGGAACGGCTGACCGCCCGCATGAGTGATACGATCATCACGCTGACCGAGGGACTGCGCCGCGAACTGAGCGAGACCTACCGCATTGCCCGCCCCAAGCAGTTCATCGTGCTACCGCTGGGGCTGGATCTGGAAGTCTTCACCGCCACCGCGCGCAAGGGCGGCGCGTTCCGGACGGCCTGGCAGATCCCGTCGGAAGCGCCGCTGGTGGGCATCGTTGGGCGCGTCGTGCCGATCAAGAATCACGCCCTGTTCCTGGAGGCGGCGGCGCGCGTCCGGCGTCAGCTCCCCACCGTCCGCTTCGTCGTGGTCGGCGACGGCGAACTGCGGCCGAAGGTGGAAGCCCAGGCCGCCGCGCTGGGGCTGGCCGACGTCGTCACGTTCGCCGGCTGGCAGCGCGATTTGGCCGCCATCTACAGCGACCTGGATGTGCTGGTCGTCAGCAGCCACAATGAGGGCACGCCGGTGTCGGTCATCGAAGCGCTGGCCGCCGGCTGCCCGGTGGTGGCGACGCGCGTCGGCGGCCTGCCCGACCTGCTGGAGGGCGGCAAGCTGGGCAAGCTGACGCCGCCGGGCGATCCGGAGGCGCTGGCGGCGGCCATCGTCGAGACGCTGCAAGCGCCGCCGCAGGTGGAGACGGCGCGGCGGCTGATGCTCGACCGCTACGGGATTGACCGGCTGGTGCACGACCTGGACAGCCTGTACCGCGGGCTGCTGGCGCGCAAACGCCGTTCAGCCAACCGTCAGCGGGCGTAAGCGTCCCCGGTCAGCGGCCACATGGCGGTCACGTCCAGGTCAAGTCCGTCGCGCAGGCCGGCCTCGTAGCGGAAGAAGCCGGCGGCGGCGATCATGGCGGCGTTGTCGGTGCACAGGTGCAGCGGCGGGCAGCGCACCGGCAGCCCGGCTTCGGCGCGCATCCGCTGGCGCAGCGCCTGGTTGGCGCTGACGCCGCCGGCCATCAAGATTTCGGTGACCTGATAGGCTTTGGCGGCGCGGGCGGTTTTCTCCACCAAGATGCTGACCAGCGCGTCCTGAAACGCGGCGGCCACGTCGTTCACTGAGATATCGGTGCGCAGCTTGGGCGTCTTCTCCGGGCTGCGCTGGCGCGGTTCGCTTCCGGACTGGGGCACGGTCACCTCGCGCATGACGGCCGTCTTCAGGCCGGAGAAGCTGAAGTCATAGCTGTCGTCGCGCTTCGCCCGCGGGAACTTGTAAGCGATGGGATTGCCCAACTGGGCGGCGCGTTCGATGTGCGGCCCGCCGGGGAACGGCAGCCCCAGCAGCCGGCCTACCTTGTCGAAAGCCTCGCCGGCGGCGTCGTCCACCGTCCCGCCCAGGCGTTGGTACTGCCCGTGGCCGGTCATCAGCAGCAGTTCGGTGTGCCCGCCGGAGACGATGAGCACCAGCACCGGGAACTGCGGTTCGCGGTAGGGCTCGGTCAGCCACAGCGAGTAGACATGCCCTTCGAGATGGTTGATGCCCAGCAGCGGCTTGCCAGTCGCCAGCGCTAGGCCTTTGGCGTAGTTGACGCCCACCAGCAGCGAGCCGACCAGCCCCGGCCCGCGGGTGACGGCGATGGCGTCCAGCCGATCAAAGGGGATGCCGGCGTCCTGAACGGCCTGTTCGACCACCGCGCCGATGGCCTCGACGTGCGCGCGCGACGCCAGCTCCGGGAACACGCCGCCATAGCGGGCGTGCAGGTCAATCTGCGAGGCGACGATGTTGGAGACGATGGTCCTGCCGTCCAGCACGACCGCCGCCGCCGTCTCGTCGCAGGAAGTCTCGATGCCCAGGATATACATGCTCTAACCACCGTCCGCCGGGGGGAAAGCGCCCTACCGACGTGATTATTTGCAAGCGGGTTCGCGCCAATTATAACAGAATTGCTCGGCGGCCTGGTGGGCGGGGCGGGTGAGCAGCGGCCGGCGGCGAAGTGTGCGGCGCGGGGAACGATGCCCCAGAAATATCCAGAACGTACTGTAGTCATGTGACCGCCCTGCTTGACAGCTGCCAGCGCTGGATTGTAAGGTTATGGCCATCGCATGGTGAAGACAGCATAGAGGGCGGATGATGTATGACATCGTGATCGTCGGCGGCGGGCCCGCCGGGGTGACGGCCGCGCTGCGCGCGCGTGAATTGGGCGCCAGCGTCGCCCTGGTGGAACGGCACAAACTGGGCGGGACCTGCACCAACGACGGCTGCGTGCCCACGCGCGTCCTGGCCAAGGCCGCCCGCCTGATGCGCGATAGCGAACAGTTCGGCCGCTATGGGCTGCGGATCGAGCGGCGGCCGGCCGTAGACTTCGCCGCCGTCATGCAGCGCACCAAAGAGGTGGTCGCTGAGGTGCATGAGAAGAAGCAGTTGGCGGCGCACCTGGAGGAAGTGGGCGTCGCGGTGTACAGCGCGGCGGGGGAGGCGCAGTTTGTGGATCCGCATACGCTGCAAACGGTCCACCACGGGGCGATCAGCGGAGAACGCTTCGTGCTGTGCGCCGGCGGTCATGCGCGGCGGCTGCCGTTCCCCGGCGCCGACTATGCCCTCACCAGCTCGACCATCTGGGATCTGCAGACGGCGCCGGCGTCGGTGGTCATCATCGGCGGCGGGGCCACCGGCTGCCAGTTCGCCTCGGTGTTCGAGGACTTCGGCGCCCATGTGACGCTGCTGGACATCGCGCCGCGGGTGCTGGTCACGGAAGACCAGGACGTCTCCAGCGAGATCAGCGCCCAATTCCGGCGCCGGGGCATCCAGGTGGAGACGGGCATCCGGCGGGTAGAGCGCATTGACCCAGAAGCCGGCCGGCTGGCGGTCATATACCATGACGCCGGCGGCGCAGCCCACAAGGCGGCGGCCGATGTGGTGCTGGCGGCGGTGGGCTGGCCGGGCAACGTCGATCATCTGAGGCTGGCGAACGCGGGCGTGGAGACGGCGCACAGCTATGTGGTCGTGGACGACTACCTGCGCACCACCGCCGCCCATGTGTACGCCGCCGGCGACATCACCGGGCGCAGCATGCTGGTGCAGTCGGCGGGGTATCAGGCGCGCATCGCGGTCGAAAACGCGCTGCTGCCGTACACCCAGAAGGTGCGCGAGCAGCTCGTCCCCCACGGCGGCTTCACCGATCCGGAGTACGGAGGCGTCGGGCTGACTGAGGCCGAGGCGCGCCGGCACCATGATGTAGTGACGGCCACCGTCCCGTATGCGGCGCTCGACCGGGCGGTGATTGATGACCGCCAAGCCGGCTTCTGCAAGCTGGTGGTTGACCGGCGCAGCCAGCGGGTGCTGGGGGCGCATGTGGTCGGCGAGCAGGCGGTCGAGATCGTGTCGATGGTGTCGGCGGGCATGGCCGGCGGGCTGTATGTGCAGCAGCTCGCCGACCTGGAATTGGCCTATCCGACTTTCGTGGCCATCGTAGGGCTGGCGGCCCGGCAGATCGCGCGGGAATTGGGGTCAATTCAGGTCATCCCGGAATGGCGCGAGCTGAAAGGCAAGCGCGGCGCTGAATGGGAGCGCACGAGCGCTCCGGGGTAAGGGATAGACGAGGGGGCAGCGGGCTCGATAGCTGTCAAACCGCCCTAATGCCAGTATAATTGGTTTCAGAACAATTGTTCAGCCGAGGCGTGTTGCCGACCCGGCCAGAGATGCTATGGGTATTGAACTCTTGCCAGCTTTCATCCATGACCACTATGAAATCCATGAGTGGAAGCCACGCCTGCGCTATCCTCCACAGTGATTTTCCGGCGGAGTGGCAGGATTTGGTGGCTCTGCTGGAACAGTTCCGGCTGTGCCGCAGTTGGGTAGATACGCCCGGCGGCAGCAAGTCGAAGGTGGCCAAAGCGATTGACCATTTCCTCTTCGACCGCGGCTGGCGAGAACGGAAATTCGCGACCTCAGTTCAGGTTGATGACCGGATCACCGAGTCGCCAACGCACATGGTGGATTGTTTCAAGAACGGCATCGCGCTCGAAATCGAATGGAACAACAAGGATCCGTTCTTCGACCGCGACCTGAACAACTTTCGGCTGGTGTTTGATCTGCGCGTGGTCAGCGTAGGCATCATCATCACGCGCTGCGATGACTTGCAGCAGATTTTCGATGATCTGGGCCGGGGCAGCTCATACGGGGCGTCCACTACGCACATGGCCAAACTGCTGCCCAGAATCCAGGGCGGCGGTGGGGGCGGCTGTCCCATTCTGGCATTTGGCATCACCCGCAAGCTGTATAGGGAGACCTGCTGAACAATGGACGGCGCGCGCTCCTCCGTGGTCACAGATTTTATCGAGCAGGTTGAACCGTTGGGGTTCGGGGCGGTACTGGCCGATCCACCCTGGCAGTTCCAGAACCGGACGGGCAAGGTAGCACCTGAACATAAACGACTGACACGCTATCCCACGCTCACCGTGGCGGAGATCAGCGCGATCCCGGTATGGGCGGTGGCGGCGGCGCAGAGCCACTTGTATTTGTGGGTCCCGAACGCGCTGCTCCGAGAGGGGCTGGAAGTGATGAGCGCGTGGGGGTACGAGTACAAGACCAACATCGTCTGGCACAAGGTTCGCCAGGATGGAGGCCCAGATGGGCGCGGGGTCGGGTTCTATTTTCGCAACACGACCGAACTGGTGCTGTTCGGCGTGCGGGGCAACCTGCGCACGCTCGAACCCGGACGCCGCCAAGTGAACATTATCAAAAGCCGCAAGCGCGAACATTCCCGCAAACCGGACGAGTTGTACGGCCTGATTGAAGCTTGCAGCCCGGGACCATACCTGGAGCTGTTCGCGCGCGGGCCTCGGCCTGGCTGGTATCAGTGGGGCAACCAGGCCGCAGACTACGCGATCACCTGGAATACCTACGCCAATCACAGCCAGCGAGAGGCCGAAGTGCGCCCAGCGCCCTCCGACTCTTCAGGCGAATTCATCCAACTGACCTTCATCAAGCCGGTTTAGGCCAAACTCGGGGGCGGCGGGCGAGCCGCCCCGCGCGATTCAGGGGGTGGGCGCGTCGACTGCCGGCTCCTGAGCGGATGGGGCGGCGGCGGGGGCGGCGTTTGCCGGGCGATCGCCCCAGGGGGTCGGCGGCAGTTGGAAGTAGCGCCCGCGGATCTCGTTGATGGTCAGCACCGGGTAGGCGGCGCGGATCTCATCCAGCCGCGCCTGGGCGTCGGTGGGGCGGATGTCGTCGAACTGGACCACGCAGTCGCCCGGCCAGAAGGGCAGCAGGTCGGCGGTCAGCTTCTGCGCCAGGCGCACCAGCTTGGGCCACAGCGTGCGCTCGATGAACAGGCGCTCGGCGACTTTGGCGTTGGCCTCAGTGGCGTTCTCGCTCAGCAGAGCGACCGGCACGCCGAAGATGCTCAGGATCTCGTCGCGGTGCGCCCGCCGCCCCTGCAAGAAGTCCAGGTCGCGGTGGTTCAGGCCGATGTGCTGCCACTCGACATCGCCGCCGCGCAGGAAGGCGGTGCGCCGCTGCGGGCCGCCGTAGCTCTGACGCCACTCGCGCTTGAGGCGCTCGAAGTCGGCGTCGGAGACGAACTCCTTGATGTGGACGATGCCGGCGGGGACGCCGTTATCCTGGCCGAAGGTGGCGCGGTTCCACTCGGCCATGGCGCGGTCGCTGGCGATGGCCAGCCGGGCGGCCTCCAGCGCCGACAGGCCGTAGTAGTCGCTGGAGGGATGCCAGCGGCGGAAGTGGATCACCTCAGCGGCCTCCAGCGGCAGGCGCGCCCCGTCCACCTCGTAGATGTAGCCGCGCACATAGCGGGCGGCGTCCGGCACGATGCTCACCCGGTCGGGGCGCAGCGGCCAAATCTCGACCGGCGCGCCGGCGGCGTCGCCCACCAGGAACCAGTAGGCGTCGCCGGTCAGCTCCAGGTAGCCGATGGTCTGCTCCAGCAGTTCAAACCGGCTGAGATAGGGGTTGGGGGCGTCCAGCAGCCGCTCCAGCGGGTGACGTTCGACCTCGACCAGCCGCTCGCCCTGGCGGCGCAGCACGCGCAGCGGCACCAGCGCCGCCGCCTCGGCGATGCGGTTGACGGCCACATACACCCAGGGGGACTGGTAATACAGCCGCGTCTGCGGGCCGGCGGCGGGGTCAGGCCAGGGATAGGGCTGATGCTGCGTCAGAGCCGCCGCCGGGGCCGGTATGCGGCGCGGCGGCTGGCGTTTGACGCGCCCGGTTAACCAGTTCAACATGGCTGCCTCCTCGTCTCGCTGCGCCCAGCATAGCCGAAACGCGCGGCCAAAGGGTGAACATTTGTATAAACATTGGGGCGGGTGGCGGCGGTGTCACGCGCCGGAGCCAACTAGCGAGCGTTTGTCATCCGGCGTGAAAGGTGTTATGCTCTCAGCGACGCCGTCTTCGAAAACCCGGACGGGCGTCGCGGGTACATACTACAGCAGGCCTCAGTCACTTCAGTCCAGGGAGGAAAAAATGTTCAATCGCAAGCTGTTCAGTTTTGTGTTGCTTGCGGCGCTGCTGCTGGCATTGTCAGCCGGCGCTGTGGGCGCGCAGGATAAGAAAGTTTTAGTCTCCGGCCGCCAGATGGGCTCCAGCGACATCCCGACGCTGGATCCGGCCATCGCTGAAGACGTGCCGTCCGTGCAGGTGATTGATGAGCTGTTCGTGGCGTTGGTGCGCATGAATGAGGAGACTGCGGCCGCCGAGCCCGGCATGGCGACCTGGGAAGTGTCTGATGACGGTTTAGTCTACACCTTCAAACTGCTGCCGAACGTGCCGTGGGTGCGCTACAACGCCGCCAGCGGCCAGGTGGAGCAGCTCACCGACGCCGACGGCAATCCGCTAGTGGTGACGGCGCAGGACTTCGCCTACGGCATCCTGCGATCGCTCAATCCGGAGACGGCCGCGCCGTACCAGTATGTGCTCAGCCCGTGGATCAAGGGCGGCCCGGAATACGCCAGCGGCGAGGGCGCCATGGAGG
The DNA here is from genome assembly GCA_937922795.1 of uncultured Anaerolineae bacterium. GTDB lineage: Bacteria > Chloroflexota > Anaerolineae > Aggregatilineales > Phototrophicaceae > CFX2. The sequence continues at coordinate 15,589 of CALAJK010000005.1, read as the reverse complement.
ATGTAGGGGTTAAGGTCGTGGACGACACGACGCTGGAAGTGACCGTCAACCAGCCGTCGGGCGTCACGCCGCTGATCTTCGGGTTGTGGGTCACGATGGCGCAGCCGCAGCCGATCATTGACGAGTTCGCCGAGTTCTGGATTGACCCGGCCAACATCGCCACCTACGGCCCATTCGCCCTCAAGGAATGGGTGCGCGGCGACGGCGGCAGCCTGACCATGGTCAAGAACCCCTTCTGGCCGGGGACCGACAGCGTGCCGCAGTCCAAGATTGACGAAGTGGTGCTGCGCTTCCTGGATGAGACCGTGCAGCTCACCGAATTTGAGGCCGGCTCGTTGGACGTGGCCGAGATGCCGGATGCCGAATATGCGCGCGTCAGCGCTGACCCGAAACTGAGCGCGGCGCTGTTCACCGGCCCTGGCACCTGCACCTACTACTACGGCTTCAACGTGGAGCGTGAACCGTTCACCGATGCGCGGGTGCGGCGGGCGTTCTCGATGGCGATTGACCGGGCGGGCATCACCGAACAGGTGACCGGGGCCGGCCAGATCCCGGCGGCGTTTTTCACCCTGCCGTCGCTCAACGCAGCGCCGACCTCGGAGATGTTCCCGAATCTGGGCATCCAGTCCGACCCGGAGATGGCCAAGCTGCTGTGGGATGAGTACCTGACCGAGACCGGCAAGACGGCCGACAGCTTCCAACTGACGCTGTTCCACAACGAAAGCTCGCTGCACAGCGCCATCGCCCAGGCAGTGCAGCAGATGTGGGCGGAGACGCTGGGCGTGCAGGTCCAGATCGCCACGGCCGACTTCGCCACCTACCTGGACACGCGCGGCAACTATGACGTGTTCCGCGCCGGCTGGTGCTTCGATTACCCCGACACGCACAACTTCCTGTACGATGCCGGCTGGCACAGCGACCTGATCACCGAGAACGATACCCACTGGTCGAACGCCGAGTACGACGCGCTGGTGGATGCGGGTTTCAAGGCGGAGGCGGTCGAGGAGCGCATAGCGCTGTACGCCCAGGCCGAGCAGATCCTGGTGTACGACGAGGCGGCGATCGCGCCGATCTACTACTACATCACCAATGACCTGACAGCGCCGTATGTGACGCGCACGCACTCGCTGATCACGCGCGAACACTACGAGAAATGGGACATCAACAAATAAGCTGACGGACGCCTGAAGGCGACCCCAGGTAGGGATGCGGCAGCGACCGCGTCCCTACCCACGCCCGCCAGCATGTGTTGTCTTTAGGAAAGATCAAGCTGTATGTTCCGCTTCATCGTCCGGCGTATGCTGTGGATGTTCCTCGTCCTGTTCGTGGTCTCGGCCATCACCTTCGTCCTGCTGCGCGCCGTCCCCGGCGGGCCGTTCAACTCCGAGCGGGGCGTGCCAGCGCCGGTGCAGCGCAGCTTGGAAGCCAAGTTCAACCTCGATAAACCGCTGATCGAGCAGTACCTGAAGTACGTCGGCGACATCCTCATCCCGCGGCTGACTGGGCCAGACTTCAAACGGTCGCTGACCGAGGACTATCTGATCAATGTGCCTGTGCCCATCCTGGGCGAAGGCGCGGCGTTCCGCTGGATGAACTTCGGGCCGTCGCTGCGCGTGCGCAGCCGAACGGTCAACCAGTTGTTCCTGGAGAACCTGCCGGTGTCCATCCAGCTAGGGTCGGCGGCGCTGGCGGTGGCGCTGGCCATCGGTGTACCGCTGGGGATCATCGCGGCGCTGCGGCGCAACACGGCGGCAGATTACGCCAGCATGGGCGTGGCGATCATCGGCGTGTCCATCCCGATCATCATCATGGCTCCGTTCCTGCAATATCTGTTCGGCGTGCAGTGGCGGCTGCTGCCGGTGTCCGGCTGGGGGACGATCCAGCATCTGATCATGCCGGCTTTCGCCCTGGGTTTCGCCCAATCGGCGCTGATGGCCCGCCTGACGCGCGCCAGCCTGCTGCAGGTGCTGGGCGAGGATTACATCCGGACGGCGCGGGCTAAAGGGCTGTCGGAGCGCACGGTCATCCTGCTGCACGCGCTGAAGAACGCGCTGATCCCGGTGGTGACCGTCATCGGGCCGCTGTTCGCGGCGCTGGTGACCGGGACGTTCGTCACCGAGACGATCTTCGCTGTGCCGGGCATGGGGCGCTATTTCGTCACCAGCGTGACTAACCGCGACTTCACCGTGGTGATGGGCACGATCCTGCTGTACGCGGTCTTCCTGGTGCTGGCCAATATGCTGGTGGACATCCTGTACGCCTGGCTCGACCCGCGCATCCGGTTCGCTTGAGTGCTGACAAGGCGGCCACCGTGACCTCGACCACCCACAAACCCAGCCTGACCGCCGCCGAAATCGCCCAGTTGGATGAACGTCGGCGCGGCGAGAGCCTGTGGATGAGCGCCTGGAAGCGGTTGATCCGCAACCGGCTGGCGGTCATCGGGCTGGTGATCATCGGGCTCAATATCTTGATGGCCGTGTTCGCGCCGCAGATCGCCCCGCGCGAGTACCAGAAGCAGATTCTGACCGACAAGAACTCAGCGCCGGAGTGGGTGACCACGATCTTCCCGAACATGCTGCCGACCGAGAAAGGCGGCTACGTCCAGATCAACAACGATTATCTGCTGGGGGCGGATAATCTGGGGCGCGACCTGCTGAGCCGCATCATCTACGGCGCGCGCATTTCGCTGCTGGTGGCGTTCGTCGGGCCGCTGTTCGCCGTCTTGATCGGGACGACGGTGGGCATGGCAGCCGGCTACTTTGGCGGCCGGCTGGACAACCTGCTGATGCGCATCGTGGACATCATGTACGCCTTCCCGACGCTGCTGTTCATCATCCTGCTGATGACCTTTTTCCGCTTCAGCACGGCCACGCCCGAACCGGGCACGCTGGCGTTCGCGCTGGGCGATCTCGACCGGCGCACCGGCGGCATGCTGTTCGTGTTCATCGGCATCGGCATGACCTCGTGGATGCAGATGGCGCGGCTGGTGCGGGGGCAGGTGCTGTCGGTGCGCGAGCAGGAGTACGTGCAGGCGGCGCGGGCCACCGGCGCGACCACGCCCCGGATCATGCTCAGCCACATCCTGCCGAACATCCTCGGCCCGCTGATCGTGGCCGAGACGCTGACCATCCCGACGTACATCTCGTATGAGGCGTTTCTGAGCTTCATCGGGCTGGGCGTGCAGCAGCCGACGCCCAGTTGGGGCAGCATGATCGCCGACGGCGCGCGGCAGATCGCCAGCTATCCCAACCAGGCGCTGTTCCCGGCGCTGGCGCTGTTCTTGATCATGTTCGCCTTCAACTTCCTGGGCGACGGCCTGCGCGACGCGCTCGACCCGCGGATGCGCGGCGTGGATTGACGGCGCGCGCCGGGTTACAATCTGCGCTCATCACCAAACCGGCATCAACGAGATGAACCGCTATGCGGCCGGCGGTTTGCTCGCCGTGTTCCGCGCACGCCGCCAGTGGTCATGGCGCATCTTCGCTGGCTTCAAGCGTTGCACGGTCAACGATCGTCAGCTCCACCAAGTCCCACGCATCGGCGGGGCCGCCGTTCACCGGCAGCCGCGCCCAGCCCGCGCCGTCCAGCCGATACAGGCCGATCCGCACCCGATACTTTCCAGGCCGCAAGTCCGCTGGGATGGGCAGCGCGAACGCCCCGCTGATGAGCGTCTCGTGGGCATCCGTCCAGGTCAGCGTAGGCCGCTCCGGGACGCCCGGCGAGCCGTCGGCCTGGGACAGCACCTGTTCATCCGTCGGCGGCGTCAGGTGGACGAAGAGCTGATAGTTGTCGTCCGGCGGCGCGCTGGCCGTCCAGTAAAAGCGCAGCGCCACCGAACGCCCTGGCTCCACCCGCTGCTCGCTGATGTCGTAACCGATCAGACAGATCGCATCGCCGAAGCGCACGTCCGTCTCGACCTGCATGCGCCACAGCCGGTAGAAGGCCATCTCTGGTCCGCGCGCGGGCGGCGGGCTGTAGAAATCTCGCAGGTGGAGCATCTGCCCCAGATAAGCCCGCCCCGCCTCTGTGGCTTCCAGCTCGGCGACGCGGTGGCGAGGGATGACCATGTAGCGCACATCGCGCCGCGCCCGCCATTCCGCCGGGCTGAATTGGGTGAAGTCGGTCGTTTCCACCCAGTCCACCCAACGCCGGTGCGGCACCCCGCCCCAGATCGGGTTGAACGTCTTGTGGTTGTCTGGGTCCACCAGCACCACGCCGGGGTCGAGGTTGATGTCGAACCACTGCCGCAGCGCCGCCCGCCGGTCGGGCAGCAGTCGATCCGGCTGCGCAGCCAGGCTCGCCTGGGCCAGCGGGAAGATGACCAACACCGCTAGCGGCGCCGCCATCGCCCACGACCAGCGCGCAGGGAGCAGCCGCGCCGCCGCCGCCACGGCAGCGCCCAGCAGCACGCACGCCGCCGCCGTCGCCGGCAGGACATCGCGCAGGCGGTGGGTCAGGCGCACCTCGCTGAACGTGGCCGCCAGCCAGGGGATGGTCACGACCAGCAGTGCCGCCAGCCCCACCAGGCCGAGCGCCCGCCGGCTGGGCCGCGCCCGCCGCCGCAGCGCCGCCAGCAGCGCCAGCGCGCTGTATCCCAAGAAGGCTCCGCTGTGGATCGCATCCAGCGTCACGGCCAGGTTGTTGAGGACGCGCCTCGGCGTGAGCATGTTGCTCAACCCGCTTTCTGCGGCCACCGCCCCTTCGTTGTAGAGGGCATCGGTGAAGTTGTAGCCGAACCACAGCCACAGGCTCACTGCCGCCAGCAGCGCTACCTGCGCCGCCAGCAGCAGGATGCCGGCGCGCCGCTCGCTTGGGCCGATCGCCAGGGCGAGCGCGACCACCATGCCCGGCGCGACTGCCGACAGCACCGGATACTTGAACAAAATGGCAACGACACCCGCCGCCACGCTCAGCAGCGTCCAGCCGCGCCGGCGCGGGCTGCGCGCCGCCTCGACCGCCAGCCACAGCGCCAGCATGACGAACGTCGGCACGAACGGATCTGGCAGGGCCAAGATGTTGTTGGCGATGACCAGCGGCGCTGTCGTCCAGGCCGCCGCCGCCGCCCACCCGGCATACGCGCCCGCGATGCGCCACGCCGTCACGCCGATCAGCGCCAGCGTCGCCAGATCCGCCGCGATGGAAAGCAGCCGCAGGACGCGGATCGTCTCGGCCATCGCCCACCCTGGCGCGGCGGTCTGTTCGACCAGCGGCTGGATGATGACCTGCAGGGCGATGTGCGCGGGCGGGTATCCCCGGTAGAGATACTCCAGCTCGGCGGACGGGCGGAACTCGCCGCGCCAGAAACGGGCCACTAAGTAGAAGTTCGGCTCGTCGGGGTGGTCGATGTACGGGAGGCTGAAGTCATAGCCGGGCAGGCGCAGCGCTGCGCCCACCAGGATGAGCAGCGCCAGCCCCAGCCAGAACCAGCGTGGCCGGGCGATGCCCGCTCGAAAGCCCGCGTCGTCCTGTCGGGCGGCGCGCGGCAGCCGAACCCGGCCGGTAGGATCACCGCCGCCGACCGGCAGTGCCGATCCGCGAACAGCCACGCCTATCCAATGGGTTCTGATCCAGAGTCGGAAACGCCTGTGCATGGTTGAAACTGCGTGCAATGGAGCAGCGCCGGGCTCTCCGGTCGATACGGCGGCGCGAACGACAGCGGCGATGAATCTACCGGAACTGCGCTGCCCTGTCGACAATTGCGAGGCGGGGTTTGCGTCCGAATGGGGGCGAGTCGTGCCGAACGCCGGGCGTGTATGCGGTGCTGGAGGAGTCGCCGTATGCGCCGCCGGACGCGCCGGGGCGGCGGCTGCTGACGATCACGCGCCCCGGCGGCCAGGCGTCGCGGCGTGGATTGAGAGCACGCGCTGAGTTACAATCTGCGCCTGTCGCCGAACCGGCACTGACGCGATGGATCGCTATGCAGAGATCTAGCCTGATGTCTATCGGATGGGGGACAGCGCTGCTGCTGGCATACTGGAGCGTGCGGCTGATGGCGCTGTCGGCTTTTCCGCCGTTCATAGATGAAGTGCTACATTTGCAGGTGACCGAACAGATGGCGCGGATCAGCCCGCTGGTCAGCGCCGATCTAGGGCGGCTGTTCACGGTGTGGGGCTTTGCGCTCTTCTACCCATTAGGCAGCGATCCGATTTGGGTGGCGCGGCTGGTCACGCTGCTGGCAGTGCTGCTGGGGTTCGCGGCGGTCATCGCGTTAGGCCGGATGCTGGGCGGCCGTCCGAGCGACTTGCTAGCGGGTTTGCTGGTGCTGTTCAGCGCCTATCACCATTTCTTCGACCGGCTGGCGCTGGCCGATCCGATCTCATCAGCGCTGGTGCTGGTGGCGCTGGCGTTCGCTGCCCGGCTGTCGCGCCGCGCGGACTGGCGCGACGCGGCCCTGTGCGGGCTGGCGCTGTTCGCCGCCTTCGGCGCGAAAACCAACGCGCTCCCCTATTTCGCCATCCCGATCATCGCCGCGCTGACGCTGCGGCCGCCGGGCGCTGGCTGGCGAGGACGCGCAGTTTGGGCGGGCCTGGCGTTGGCTGTGGGGCTGGGGCTGAGCGCCGCCCTAGTGGTCGCGCTCGCGCTGTTCGGCTATGACTACGTGCTGAATTCGTTCGCGTTCGTGGCTACGAACACTTGGACGTTCGATGCCACGCCAGCCGTGGCGCTGCTGGACGCCGGGCGTATCCTCGGCAACATAGCGCGCACGCTGGATATGCTGAACGCTTACGCCGGGACGGCCATGGTGGCCGCCGGAGCGCTAGGATTAGCGGCGCTGGCGCTCCGGCGGCGGGGATTCCTGCCGCTGGCGTTCCTGCTGCCGGTGGCCGTTCTGTGGTTCAGCCGCCCGCAGGAGACGCGCTACTGGGCTGCGCCGGTGGCCACGCTGTGGCTGGCAGCGGCAGTGGCGGCGGCGCCGCTGTTGCGCCGATGGAGCGCCAGGCTGACGGCCGCGGCGTTGATCGGCGCATGGGCGTTGGCTTATGGGCTACCGTTCATGCTGGACGCTGCGCAGCCGCGCGCGCTGGTCGGTCGGCTGCCGTTCGCCGACTTCAGCCAGTATGCCGCGTCCGATGCCGGCGGGTTCGGGCTGGCGGAAGCCCGCGACGCGCTGCTAGAACGACAGCCGGCGGCGGTCATCGGCGTGCTGGCCAACTGCAACGGGCTACGCTACCTGGCGTGGCGAGAGCTGCCGGTCGAATGCCCGCCGATGCGGCCAGATGGCCAAGACATCGCGGCGCTGGCCACGTTGATGGCCGAACGCCGAACGCCGGGCGTGTATGCGGTGCTGGAGGAGTCGCCGTATGCGCCGCCGGACGCGCCGGGGCGGCGGCTGCTGACGATCACGCGCCCCGGCGGCCAGGCGTCGCTGACGATCTACGATCTCGCCCCGTGAGGCGATGGTTCAAGGGGCGGGCTCAGTCATGAGCGCCTGGGCGATGCCGCGCGCCCACTCGTGGATGGCGTCCCAGTCGCGGAAGTCACCCACCGGGGCTTTGACGCCCTTGATGATCATGCGCTCCAAGAAGTTCATCTTCTGCGGGTCAATGCGGCCGTGGAACAGCGCGATGTCGCGCGGCTGGATCTGGTCGGCGACCGGCTTGAGCTTCTCCGGCAGCTTCCAGCCCTGCAGCAGTTCCAGCGGGTCGCCTTCGCCGGTGGGGCCGCTGGAGAACAACCAGACTGGACGCGCCGCTAGTTCGGCCTGGCGGCTAGTCAGGAAAGCGGCGGCGTCGCCCTGCCACTGGCCAGCGTAGACCGCGCTGCCGAGCACGACGGCCTGGTAGGCGCTGAGATCGGTCACCTGGTCCACTGGCCGGACATCGGCGTCGAGGCCGGCGGCGCGCAGTTGGTCGCCGATGGCCGCCGCGATCTCCTGGGCAGACTGGTGTTTGGTGGCGTAGGCCACGAGCACTTTAAGCATGTCACGTTCCTTTTGAGCTGGCGCACCAAACCGTAGCCTGACGCGCCGCGGATGAGCAGCCGGCGTCCCAACCGTTCAAGACGCCTTACCACTCAATACGCAGCTCCCGGTGAATGGGTTGCGGTCACTGTCCGGCTCAGAAGGCGCGGCGGCGGTCGAACTGGGCGCTGACCTGGAAGCAGCCCCGGCCGTCCGCCCGGCTGCTAACGCGCATCTTGCGCGGGTCGCCGCCGCTGAACAGCCGGCAGCCCCAGCACATCAGCCCGCCGGGAGTGTACCAGCGCACCCGGTTGTACGCCTGAATTTGCCGGCACAGTCCCAGCGCCACATCTTGAGGAATGGGCATGGTGTTCATCGCGCACCTCTTTCGCGGCATCCTGCTCAATAAAAAGCGCCCCCGCGGTTGGCGGCGGCGCTGCTGCTATGTGAACGGCGGTGATGGCTGACGGGATGGCCTGCGGTACTTTCAGTATAGCACAGGATTAGGCGGGCAGCGTGACCGATTGTCGGCGCAAGTATGCCACATACAAGGCGTAGAATGCGATCAGGCCGTACAGGTAAACGCCAGTCCACAGCAGATGGCCGCGTGCCACGAGTTGGTTATTGAGGATAGCCTCATAACCGCTGTACATGCGCGGCTGCAAGGCAGGGTAGCCAAGATACAGCGCGCAGGCGAAGAATGCGCCCAGCCACAGCCAGTCTGATGGGCGGTGCAGATCATCCAGTTTAACTAGAATGACCCCGGCCAACGGAAGGAGCATCCATACGTAGTGACTTGGCTCGGTCAAGGGAGATACGAGCATGTAGCTGGTCACAATCAGGCCGTATGCCAATGCGCTGCGACGTTCCCTAGGAGCGTCATGCCGGGGCACGCACCACAGCCAGCCCCCAATCGCCGCTAGTATGGGCACGAAGGTCAGCACAGTCGCCAGCCACGGGATGACGGCCAGCGGCTCAATATAGGTGTTTTCGGTGAAGAGGCGCAGCGCCAGGCCGCGCGGAGCCTGGTTGACCGGCAGCGCCCCAAATGCAGGGCCGGACCAAAAGCGGTTCACCTCCAGATAGTCGGGCAGCCACTGCCAGCCAGCGACGCTGAAGCCGATGGCTGCTAGGGCGGCAGCGCCGATTCCTGCCGCCAGCACCGTTCGCCACGCACCCTTCCAGGCGAAATATAGGGCGATGAAGAGCACCAGCGGTTTGACGGACAGCGCGAACGCCAGCGAAAGGCCGGCGGCGACGTTCCACCCGCGTCGGTGAGCAATGAAAGCCAGCACCAGCAGGAACAGGATGAGCAAATCAACCTGACCGGCGTTCCAAACATGCTGAAATGAGAGAAAGAAATAGAAAAAGAGGATAATGAACACAAGGCGCAGGGCTTGCTGAACGCGCGATGCACCACTGGCGAAAATGTGCATGATCAGTACAGCGGTCATTGGGATGAGCAGCAGATTGAGCGCAGCCCAGAAGCGGGCAATGGCAGTCGCACCCTGACCCAACCAAAGACTGAGGATCACTGCCAGCGTTGGAGGATATACATAAAAAGATCTCTCCAGTTCAAGCACTTCGAAAAACTTCCGAGGACTAGGCTGAGCTTTGTATCCGAGCGCCGATACATACAAGTTTTTGCCAGCGGCAACCTGCTGCGCGCCTTCCAGATAAGCGTTCAGGTCCTGCTGCGAGTCGAAGTCGAAATCGTTGAACGGCGGTCCCAGGATCGCAAACTGGCTGCCACGATAGCCATAGACTGCCACCAGCAGGACGATAACGATCATCAGGAGCAGTGCGATTTGATCAGCCTTCAGGCGCAGATTCATGCCCACATAATCTCTTACCTCTAGCTGTTCTGGTGTTCTACGGCGCGTTGGTCACTGCGCCGTCATCGGCCTGGCGGACAGCGCGGGCGTACTTGGCCATCACGCCGCTGGTGTAGTGCGGCGCAGGGGCCTGCCAGGCGGCGCGGCGGCGCGCCAGCTCGTCATCGCTCAACTCGACGGTGAGACGGCGGGCGTCAATATCTACGGCGATGATGTCGCCCTCCTGCAGCAGCCCGATCGGGCCGCCGAGCATGGCCTCCGGGGCGACATGGCCGATGCACAGGCCGTGGGTCGCGCCGGAGAAGCGGCCGTCGGTGATGAGCAGCACCTCGCGCCCCAGCCCCTGGCCGGTGAGCGCAGCGGTGACGCCCAGCATCTCGCGCATGCCGGGGCCGCCAACCGGCCCTTCATAGCGAATGACGACCACATCGCCGGGTTTGATCTGCTGCGATTGGACGGCGCGCATGGCGTCCTCTTCGCGGTCGAAGATGCGGGCCGGCCCGCGGTGCTGACGCGGCTCGCTGCCCTTCAGCTTGATGACGCAGCCGTTCGGCGCGAGGTTGCCCTTGAGGATGTGCAGACCGCCGTTGGCGCTGATCGGGTTACTCAGCGGGCGGATGACGTCCTGGCCGGGCGTCTCGCGGGCTTCGGCGGCTTCCTGGGCCAGCGTGCGCCCGGTGACGGTGAGCGCGCTGCCGTCAGCATAACCGCCCTCCAGCAGGCGCTGGGCGATGAGCCGGATGCCGCCGGCCTTGTGAACGTCGACGGCAGTGTAGCGGCCAGTGGGCTTGAGGTCGGCGATCAGCGGCGTGCGACGGCTGATGGCTTCGATGTCGTCTAGGGTGAAGGGGATGCCAGCCTCGCGGGCGAAGGCCAGGGTGTGGAGGACGCCGTTGGTGCTGCCGCCGGTGCAGGCCACCGCCGCGATCGCGTTCTCCAGCGCGGCGCGGGTGATGATGCGGCTGGGGCGCAGGTCCTGCTCGATCAGCTTCAGGATCAGTTCACCGCAGCGGTAGGCAACAGTGTCTTTGGCCTCAGCCATGGCGGGCACGTCGGCCATTCCCATCGGGCAGATGCCCATGATCTCCGACACGGTGGCCATGGTGTTGGCGGTGAACTGGCCGCCGCAGGCGCCGGGCCCAGGACAGGCCAGGTCTTCGATCGCTTTGAACTCGTCGTAGCTGATGCGCCCGGCGGCGTAGGCGCCGATCGCCTCGAACACATCTTGGACGGTCAGGTCTCTGTCCTGGTAGCGGCCGGGCATGATCGAGCCGCCGTAGAGCATGAGCGACGGCACATCCAGGCGGATGAGCGCCATGATCGTGCCGGGGATGGTCTTATCGCAGGCGGAGAGGGCGATGATGCCGTCGAAGTAGTTGGCGCGGGCGATCAGCTCGATGCTGTCGGCGATCAGTTCGCGGCTGATGAGCGAGGCTTTCATGCCCTCGGTGCCCATGGTGATGCCGTCGGAGATGCTGACGGTGTTGAACTCCAGCGGCGTGCCGCCGGCGGCGCGGATGCCTTCCTTCATCTTGGCGGCCAGACGGCGCAGGTGGAAGTTGCACGGGCCGATTTCCGTCCAGGTGTTGGCGATGCCGATGAGCGGTTTGGCCAGATCGGCGTCGGTCAGGCCGATGGCCTTGAGCATGGCGCGGGCGGCGGCGCGGTCGTTGCCCTCGATTAGGGGGCGGCTGCGGGCGTTGAGCGCGGCGATCTGGTCGCGGATGGTCGGCGAGTCGGACATACGGGATCTCCTGAGGCGTGCGGTGTGCCGGAACAGTCATTACAGAGTATAGCGCAGAAGGAGGCGAGAGGAGAAAGTGTGCGTCGGTCGGTGGATGCGTTCGACTCGGGGGGCGGGATCAGGCAGCGGTGGACGGACAAAAGCCCGTCCCTACGATTCGCGTCTGGGTAGGAACGCCGTGCTTGGCGTTCGGGGCCGAAAGCGCCGCCGCCAGCGATGATGAGTCCATTGGCGGCGGCTCTATTGCCGTCTCAGACCACCGGCGCGTAGAATGAGCCGTACAGCGTGATGGTAGTGGAGCGCCCTAAGCGAAAAAAATCTGCGCTCTGACAGGTAAAACCCGCAGGAATGACGACATCGGTAGACTCGCAAACTCGTCTGCAGACGACCACGCTGGCGGCGCTACGGCATCCGAATTTCCGGCTGTACTTCTTCGGCCAGCTCATCTCGCTGTCCGGCACGTGGATGCAGACCATCGCCCAGGGCTGGCTGGTATACCAACTCACGCAGTCAGAGCTGTGGCTGGGCGTCGTGGCCTGCGCCGCCGGGCTGCCGATGCTGCTGCTAGCGCCTGCCGCGGGCGTGCTGGTCGACCGCGTGCCGCGGCGCACGCTGCTGCTGATCTCGCAGTCGGCGCAGATGCTGCTGGCGTTCACGCTGGCGGCGCTGGTGTTCGCCGGCGCGGCGCAGGTAGCGCATATCCTTGTGCTGGCGGCGCTGCTAGGTGTCACTAACGCGCTGGACGCGCCGTCGCGCCAGTCGATCATCGTGGATTTGGTAGGCCACGAGGATTTGAGCAGCGGCATCGCGCTCAACGCGGTCATGTTCAACCTGTCGCGCATCGTCGGCCCGGCGATGGCCGGCCTGCTGCTGACCCAGATGGGGCCAGCCTGGTGCTTCCTGCTCAACGGCGTCAGCTACCTGGGGACGCTGACCATCCTGCTCATCATCCATCCGGAAGCGCAGCTTCAGGCGGGCGGCAGTCTAGCGCCGCTGCGCCGGCTGAAGGAAGGGCTGCGCTTCGCCCGCAGCCATCCGACCATCGCGCCGATGCTGCTGCTGGCCGCGATCACCAGCCTGACGACCATCAACCTATCCACGCTGCTGCCGGCCTTTGCCGCCGAGATCCTGAAGTCGCCGGCGGAGGCCTATGCCGCCATGAGCACCGGCATGGGGATCGGGGCGGTGACAGCGGCGGCGCTGATGACGACGCTGGGCAAGGCGTTCGGCCGGGGGCGGGTGGTCACGGCGATGGCGGTGTGGGTGATGACGACCGGCTTGGCCGTGTCGGGCACAACCAGCATCCCGGCGGCGGTGATGCTGATGAGCCTGTTCGGGTTCGGCATCATCTTGCAGTTCGTCACCATGAACACGCTCATTCAAACCGTAGTGCCGGACGCTTTCCGCGGGCGGGTGATGAGCCTGTACACGCTGACCTTCTTCGGCGTAGCGCCGTTCGGGGCGCTGGCGCTGGGGGCGCTGGCCGACGTCATCAGCACGCCGCTGGCGCTGGCGGTGTACGCGCTGCTGGGCGGGCTGCTGAGCCTGGCAGTCCTGGCGCGCGCCCGGCAGCTGCGGGCGCTGCGGTGAGAGGCGCGACCGCGCGCGTCCGCGGCCGTGGGCGGCCAGAAGGCCGGCGGACGACGAGAGCGTCGACCGCGAGGCGAACCGACGTGTTCGCTCCATTATTGATGATTGATGCGCTTACCCTGCCCTCCGCGTCCTTTGGGCTATAATCAGCGATCACGAACTATCTCAAGCCATCAAGGAAGCCGTCATGCCGCGCATCAAAACGCCGGACTGGGTGAAAGACGCCGTCTTTTACCAGATCTTCCCAGACCGTTTCGCCAAGAGCAGCCGGGCGCTGAAGCCGAACAACCTGGAGCCGTGGGATACGCCGCCCACGCCCCAGGGCTACAAAGGCGGCGACCTGTACGGCGTGCTGGAGCGCCTAGATCACATTCAAGAGCTGGGGGCGACGGCTATCTACTTCACGCCCATCTTCCAGAGCGCCAGCAACCACCGCTACCACACCCACGACTACTACCAGGTCGATCCGCTGCTGGGCGGCAACCCGGCCTTCCATGCGCTGCGCGACGAGCTGCAACGGCGCGGCATGAAGCTGGTGCTGGACGGTGTGTTCAACCACGCCAGCCGGGGCATCTACTACTTCAACGACATTCTGGAGAACGGCTCGAAGTCCGCCTGGTTGGACTGGTTCATCGTGGAGGACTGGCCGCTAGCGCCGTATGACGGCGGGAAACCGGCCAACTACGCCGCCTGGGCGGGCAACCGCGCCCTGCCCAAGTGGAACACCGATAACCCGCAGGTGCGCGACTACCTGATGCGGGTGGCCGAGCACTGGCTGCGCGAGGGCATTGACGGCTGGCGGCTGGATGTGCCGTTCTGCATCACCAGCCCCGGCTTCTGGAACGAGTTCCGCAGCCGGGTGAAAGCCATCAACCCAGAGGCGTACATCGTGGGCGAGGTGTGGTGGGACAGCACCAACTATCTGCTGGGCGACCAGTTCGACGCGGTGATGAACTACCTGTTCACCGAGCCGGTCATCCAGTTCGTCGGCCAAGAGCATCTGGTCTTCGAACTGGCGGTGAGCGGGATGTCCTACGATCCGTACCCGGCCATCAGCGGCCAGCACTTCGCCGTCAACATCGAGAAGCAGCTCTACCGCTACGACTGGGAGGTCGCGCGGGCGCAGCTCAATCTGCTGGACAGCCACGATACGCCCCGGCTGGTGACGATGTGCGGCGGCGACCGCGACAGCCTGAAGCTGGCGACCGTGCTGCTGATGACCTTCCCCGGCGCGCCCAGCGTGTACTACGGCGATGAGATCGCCCTGCCCGGCGGCCACGACCCGGACTGCCGCCGCACCATCCCCTGGGACCGGCGCGAGACGTGGGACATGGACATGCTGGCGACCACCAAGCAGTTGATCGCGCTGCGCCACGCGCACCCGGCGCTGCGGCATGGGGAATACCGGCGGCTGGCGGCGGGCGACACGACGTATGCCTTCGCCCGGCGGCTGGCGGACGAGACGCTGGTGATAGCGCTGAACGTGGGGGCGACAGCGCACAAGCTGGAGCTAGATGTCAGCGGGCTGCTGGCGGACGGCCAGGCGCTGAAGCCGCTGTACGGCCAGGCGAGAGCAGCGGCGGAGGGCGGACGGCTGACGCTGAACCTGCCCAGCCGCGAGGCAGTGGTGCTGGGCGTGTGAGACGCCCGGACATTTTGAGCGATGACTGCGGCCTGCCGCGGTCTGTCCTCAAGCCGCCAGCGGACGAGGGCATCGCCTGATCGCCCTCGTCCCGCGCGTTCTAAGCCTCATTGGCCTTGTTTGGCCAGTTCCTCTTCGATGATGCTGACGAATACTTCCAGCGGCTGAGCGCCGACGACGCGGCGGCCGTTGATGAAGAACAGCGGCGTGCCCGTCAAACCGGCGGCCTGCGCGTCTTCGTAATCCTTCACCAATTCAGCTAGACGCGCCTGATCGTTCATACAGGTCTCGAAGGCCGCGGCGTCCATTTCCAGTTCTTGGACGAACTCGAACAGGCGCTGGCCGCTCAACCCCTGCTGGTTGGCGAACAGCCGGTCGTGATATTCCCAGAACTTGCCCTGATCGTCGGCGCACTCGGCGGCCAGCGCCGCGATGACCGACATCTGCCCTAGGATGGGCGCGTCGCGGAACACGAAGCGCACCCGGTCGCCGTAAGCGTCCAGCAGCAGCGGCAGCGTCTCGCGGGCGAAGCGGGCGCAGTGCGGGCAGGTGAAATCGCTGAACTCGATGATGACCACTTTGGCGTCGGCCGGGCCTTTGGCCGGGTCGTCGTCTTGGCTCACGTCCACCGGCAGCAGGGCGACCGCCGTCTGGGTGGCCTGCTGGGCAGCGGCCTCGGCGGCGCGGGCGGCGCGAGCCTGCTCCGCCTCGGCGGTGAAGACCGCGATCACGCGGGCTTGTACTGTGCTGACCAGGGCGTCGGCGTCCAGCGTAGAAGCCGGCGTGACCGACGGCGGCGGGGTGGCGGACGGTCGGGCGTTGAGCGTGCCGAACACCTGGACGCGGACATCCGCCGCCAGCGCCTCAGCGTTCAGTGT
>CALAJK010000004.1 GCA_937922795.1 uncultured Anaerolineae bacterium | reverse complement strand
CCAGCCCATCGGTCGGCGGCGGGCGCTACAGCGGCTCAGGCACGCCCGCCGGCGGCTCATCCCCAGCCGGGACGACATCCGGCTCGCGCTTCAGCGCTTCGTCTGCTTCCGGCGCCGGCTCGACCGGCGCGTTTTCCAGCGGCTCAACTGGCCGCCCCGGCGGCGGCGGGCTGTCCGGTTCGTCCGGCGGTGCATCGCATGGGGCGGGCGGGCGCTCAGGCGGCGCAACCCCGAGCGGGACGCAGCCGGACGAGTCAGCGAGTCGTGACGCGCCGGCCAAGCCGAAAGGCGCCGGCGGCGGCTTCCTCGCCAAGGCAGGCCAACTCTTCAAGCGCGGCGGCGACAAGCCCGCATCGGCATCTGGCCGCGCGCCGGACGAGTCACGCTCCGGCAGGCCGGCCGATCGCACAGGCGCGCGCAGCCCGACCACAGGCGCGGCGCGCCCGGCCGGCGGCGTAGGGGGCGTGCTCAGCGGCCTGAAGGCGCAGCTGCCCTTCGGCAAAAAGGAAAAGGACGCCAAGTCGGCGACGAGCAGCATGAGCAGCACAGGCGGCGCGGGGGCTTATCGCTCGGGCGCGCCCGCTCCGCAGCCGTCCGGGCGCTCATCCACCCTCAGCGGCGCCGGGCCAGCGACCGCCGCCAAGGGGACGGCCCAGCCCGCCGAACGCCGAGGCTTCCTGGGATTTCTGCGGCGCGGCGGGGCTGCCGAGAAGAAGCCGGCCGCTCGCCCACGCCCCGCCAAAGCGCCCACCATCCAGGATCAAGGGCTGTCGCTGGATACCAAGCTGGACATCCTGGGCGTGGCGCTGGTGTTAGGGGCGCTGGTGCTGTTCTTCAGCAGCCTGTCGTCCACCAAGGGCGCCCTCACTGAGGCCTTGCACAATTTCCTGGCCACAACCTTCGGCTGGGGCTGGTTCGCGGCCCCGGTCGGCATGCTGGCGGTGGGCGTGTGGCTGATCGCCCGCCATTTCGGTGAACAAGCGCCGGTCGTCGAGCGCATCCGGTTGATCGGCATCGGCGTGCTGTTCCTGGGACTGCTGATTCTGCTCCAGTTCATCGACAGCTTCAGCTATGGCGACATCCACAGCCTAGCAGCGCTGCGCGATGTCTGGCTGCCCATCTCGATCGCGCGCGGCAGCGGCGGCGGCTGGATCGGCGCTCAGCTCTATTATCTGCTGGTGTCCAACATCACCGAGGTGGGCGCGTTCATCGCCACCATCGGTTGGCTGCTGGTCGGCCTCATGCTGACGGCCAGCATCAGCTTCTATGAGCTGGCGTCAGTGCTCATCAGCGCGGTGCGCAGCTTCCGCACCGCCAGCCAGCGCCGCGCCCAGGCGCGCGCGGCCAAAGCGGCAGCCGCCGCCTTGCAGCAGCAAGCTCCGGCGCTCAGCATCAGCAAACCAGCCGCTGAGCCGCTGCCCGCCAGCGCTTCGCCCGCGCTGCCGGCCGCCGCCGCGCCCGGCCTGCCAGAACCCGCGCCGCGTCCGGAACGGCCGATCTCGATCAACGTCGGCGGCCGCACCGTTAGCGCATTCCGCGGCGAGGAACTGCCCGCCGAGCTGCCGACGGTTCAGTCGCCGCTGCCGCTGGCCGGCGCGCCGGCCCGGCCGGAGGATAAGCCCGCCGAACCAGCGCGTAGCCCCTCCGCAGCGTCGCGCATTTTAGGGTCGGTTTCGTCGCTCAGCCTGCCGGGACGGTCGCCGGCGCCCGCCCCAACGCCGCCGCCGAAAGATGAGAAAGAGGATCAACCGGCCGCGTCCGGCAGCATTCGCGGACGCCTGTTCGGCGGCAGGCCGGCGTCAGCGCCCGCCCCACTAGCGGGGGAAACGCCGGCCTCGCCTTCGCCTCAACCGCCGGCGGCCAGCTCGCCTGCAGAGCCGTCGGCGTCAGCGCCCGCGCCCGCCGCGCGCCCGCCAGAACCGGCGCGCCCGTTCGCGCCCACGCGCCCGGTATCGTCATCTGCCCCGGCCGCGCCATCCGAGTCTGAGCCTGTCCCCCAGTTGGGCGACGTGATGCGGACGGCCGCGCCAACGGCGGAAACGCCCGCTAGCCCGCCAGCGCCTTTGGGCGGCGGTCTGCCGAGCCGGCCGGGAACGCCAGCGTCCAGTCCGACGCTCGGTGTGCGCCCCTTCGGCGCGTCTTCGCCGCCGGCGCGGCCGACAGACGCCCGGCCGGCGTTCCGCCCTGAAGACCTCGACGAAGGCGAGGATGACGAGGACGAAGAGGCGGCCGCGCCGGATACGCTGGCCAGCCTGCCCCCGGCGCGCCCCAAAGGTACGGGTCCGCTGCCGCGCCCCGAAGAAGGCAGCTCGCGTTTCGGCGTGACCGCCTTCGGCGCCCGGCCGCCCGCGACCGGCCCCGTCCGCCCAGCATCCGTATCAGGCGCGCCGGCGGCGCCGGCCGGATCGCCCGCCAAACCTGATCTGGCGGAGCGCCAGGAGCGGTTGAATGCCATCCGCGCCGGTCAGCTCACGCCGGCCAGCGCGCTCAGCAAACCGGCTGACGCTGCCCCCGCCGCGCCGGCCAAACCGTCCGACGAATCCGATGCAAGCGAAAGCCCGGCGGGAACCAGCGCGCCGCCGGCCAAGCCCGCCGCCGCCAGCGCTGCGCCGCCGCCTGTCGCGCCGCGCCCGGCCCCGGCCAGCCCGCCGCCCGCCGCGCCGCGTCCGGTACAGCCGGCCGCGCCCTTCTGGAAACCGGCCGGCGGCGAGTCCAAACCCGACGAGCAAAAACCGGCCTCGCCCTTCAGCCCGCCCGCCGGTTCGCCCCTGGCCCCCGTCCGCGCGACCGCGCCGCGCCGCCGGCGGGAATGGAAGCTGCCCGACTACTCGACGCTGCTCAGCCCCGGCTCTGAGCAGGACTTAGACCGGTCGCATCTGCTCCAGCGCGCGCGCATCATCGAGGAGACGCTGCAGAGCTTCGGCGCGCCCGGCAAGGTGGTCGAGGTCAACACCGGCCCGGTGATCACGCAGTTCGGCGTCGAGCCGGATTACCTGGTGACGCGCAGCGGCAAGAAGAACCGCGTCAAAGTGGGCGCGATCGCCCAACTTGACAAAGACCTGCAGCTCGCCCTGGGCGCCAAATCCATCCGTATCGAAGCGCCCGTGCCCGGCAAGGGCTATGTCGGCATCGAAGTCCCCAACGAACAGGCGTCGCTGGTGAGCCTGCGCGACGTGATGGACTCCGAGGAGTTCAAGAAGATCAAGTCGCCGCTGGCCATCGCCCTGGGGCAGAGCGTGGACGGTACGCCGGTGGCCGCCGACCTGGGGGCGATGCCGCACCTGCTGATCGCCGGCACTACCGGCTCCGGCAAGTCGGTGTGCGTCAACGCCATCATCGCCAGCCTGCTGCTGCGCAACACGCCCGACCGGCTGAAATTCATCATGATCGACCCCAAACGGGTGGAGCTGACCGGCTACAACGGCATCCCGCATCTGGTCGCCCCGGTGGTGGTCGAGCTGGAGCGCATCGTCGGCGTGCTCAAGTGGGTGACGCGCGAGATGGACGAGCGCTACAAACGCTTCAGCAACGCCGGCGCGCGCAACATCGAGGACTACAACAAACACCTGGCCGAGGACGAGGAGATCATGCCCTACGTGGTGGTCATCATCGACGAGCTGGCCGACCTGATGATGCTGGCCCCCGATGAGACCGAACGGGTGATCACCCGCATCGCCGCCCTGGCGCGCGCCACCGGCATCCACCTGGTGATCGCCACCCAGCGGCCGTCGGTGGACGTGGTCACCGGCTTGATCAAAGCCAACTTCCCGGCGCGCATCGCCTTCGCCGTCGCCAGCAGCGTGGACAGCCGCGTCATCCTCGACCAGCCCGGCGCCGACCGGCTGCTAGGGCGCGGCGATATGCTGTACATGAGCGGCGACTCGCCGGCGCCGCTGCGCCTACAGGGCGTGTTCGTCTCCGACATCGAGATCAACAACATTAACCGCTTCTGGCGCGCGCAGGTGGTCGAAGACGACGTGCAGACCCGCCCGATCAATCAACTGGTGCTCGACCATACCCTGGTGGAGTCGCCGCGGCCGGTCACGCCGACCAGCGAACGCGCCCAGGTGCAGCAGGCGTTCTGGGATCGAGACGATGATGATCGCGCCGGCGGCGCGCTCAAGCTGGGCGCGGACGAGGAGGGCGCGGACGGCGACGGCCGGGATGAGCTGTATGATGAGGCGGTGGAGCTGGTGCGCCGGCTGAATAAGGCGTCGGTGTCGCTCTTGCAGCGCCGGCTGCGCATCGGCTACACCCGCGCCGCCCGCCTGATCGACATGATGGAGGAAGATGGCATCGTCGGCCCAGCCGAGAGCGGCAGCAAACCGCGCGAGGTGCTGCCAGCCGAAGATTGAGCGCAGCGCGGGCATCGAGGCGTTCACATTCACTGCCGCGCCCGCGCCAGCCGCAGCGACTGGCGCAGTTGGGTGATCGGCCGGGGGAAACAGCCGCCAGCTTCTAAATCGCAGCCGAAATCCACCGCATAGATTTCCGGCAGGCCGACCGTGCGCTCCAGGTACAGCAGGCGCTTCCCATCGCGCGACCACCACAGTTTCTCGATCGGCGCGCCGCCGCGGGTGAGCTGGCGCGGGTTCTCCAGCGTGCAGCCCGCCGGCGTCTCCAGGCAGGCGGTCGCCAGCGCGTATAAATCCAGCCGGCCGCCCCGGTCAGAGGCGAACGCCAGATGCCGGCCGTCGGGCGACCACGCCGGGAACAGATCGTAGCCGGGCTGCCGGGTGACCGGGCGCATGCCCGAACCGTCAGCGTTCATCAGGTAGATGTCGGCCGGGTCGCCGCCGCGCGCGGCGATGAAGGCGATATAGCAGCCGTCCGGTGACCAGGCGGGCGAAGCCTCCAGCCCGGCCGTGCGGTACAGCACGCGCGGCAGCCCCGCCAGATCGGACACGAACAGGTTTTGCAGGCCGGAATCGCTCATCACAAACACGATCTGCTGGCCGTCCGGCGACCAGGCCGCCTCGCCGTCGAAGGCGATCGAATGGGTGATGCGCTGCGCCGTCTGCTCGCCGATCGTCTGCACGTACAGCTCGCCGCTGCCATCGCGGAACGACGAAAACACGACTCGGCGGCCGTCCGGCGACAGCGCCGGGTAGCCCTCCCAGGCGGTGGTGCGCGTCAAGTTGGCGAACAGGCCGCGCTCCAGATCCAGCAGGTAGATATCCAGACTCATGCCCAGCCCCAGCGGGATGGCCGCCAGTTCGCCAGAGGGGATCAGCCGGCCGAGGCCGCCGGCCAGCAGCGCCAGCAGCCAGCCAGCGGCGGCCAGCGCCAGCCCGGCGCGCAGGGTCAGACGCGCGGCGGCCATCAGCTTTCAAGCCGGCGGCCAGGCGCAGCGGCGGCGCAGGTTGAGCGATGAGCGCCCGATTGGCTTTTGTTCTACACTAGCGGCTGTGAACACCTCATCGATCTCCGTCTGGTCGCGCCGGCCGGCGCTCCGCCGGCTGGCCGCCCTAGCTTACACGGCGCTGCTGCTAGTGCTGCTACTCCAGTCGAGCGCCCAGCCGCTGCTCGGCCCGCCCGCGCCGCCGGGGCCGCCGCCGCTAGAGCGCGAACTGCTGATGATCGCCGGCCATCTGGCGGGCTTCGCGCTGCTGACGCTCATCTGGCGCTGGGCGCTGGCGCCGACCATCGGCGACCGGCGGGCGCTGGGCGCGGCGGTCAGCCTAGGGCTAGCGCTGGCCGTCGTCACCGAGGCCGCGCAGACGGCCATCCCCGACCGCAGCGCGTCGCTCCTCGATCTGGCCGCCAACCTGCTGGCGGTGGCGGTCACGGCCTGGGCCATTGCAGCGCGCCGCCGCTGACCCGATTGTACCGCCGCCGCCCTGATCGTGAACAGTTCATGAGCGCGCGTTGACTTGCGCCGCCGGCCAGATATACAATACTCATACAATAAGCAGGCATAACAACCACCAACGAAGGAGAGCAATCATGCGCGTGATCATCACAGGCGGAACCGGCCTGATCGGCAAAGCGCTGACGCATGAACTGGTTCGCCGCGGCCACGAGGTGATCGTCCTCAGCCGCAGCCCGAAGCTGGCGTCCGGGCTGCCGGCCGGCGTGCGCGTCGAAGGCTGGGACGCCCGCAGCGCCAAAGGCTGGGGGCCGCTGGCCGACGGCGCCGGCGCCATCGTCAACTTGGCCGGGGAGAACATCGCCGGGACGGGCTTCCTGCCGCAGCGCTGGACGGATGAGCGCAAGCGCCGTATCCTGGAGAGCCGGCTCAACGCCGGGCGAGCGGTGGTCGAGGCGGTCGAACAGGCGGCCAACAAGCCGGGCGTGGTCATCCAGTCGTCGGGTGTGGACTATTACCCGGCGGACGAGACCGCCGACATGACCGAAGAGTCGCCGCGCGGCAGCTCCTTCCTGGCCGACGTCACCCGCGACTGGGAGGCCTCTACCGAGGCCGTGGAGGCGTTGGGCGTGCGCCGGGCGATCATCCGCACCGGCGTGGTGCTCAGCAAAGAGGCCGGCGTGCTGCCCAAGCTGGCGCTGCCCTATCTGCTCTTCGTCGGCGGCCCGATCGGCAGCGGGCGGCAGCCGTTCCCCTGGATTGCGCTGGACGATGAAGCGGCCGCCATCGCTTTCCTGATCGAGCACCCGACCGCCAGCGGCCCGTTCAACCTGACCGCGCCCAACCCGCTGACCAACGCCGAATTTGGCCGCGTCTTGGGCAAAGTGCTGGGCCGTCCGTCGTTCGTGCCCGCGCCGGCCTTCGCCTTCAAGCTGGCCTTCGGCGAACTGGCGGTGCTGCTGCTGGAAGGCCGCCGCGCCCTGCCCAAGCGGCTGCTGGAGCTGGGTTTCCAGTTCAAGTACCCGGACGCCGAATCGGCGCTGCGGGCGATCTACGGCCGGTAGGCCGCCGCGCGCCTCAGAACCGTATAGTCGCGGTCGGGTCGGTCGGCGTTTCGCCGTTACGAATCTCGAAGTGCAGGTGCGGCCCGGACGAATTGCCGGTGCTGCCCACCGCGCCGATCATCTGGCCGACCGATACGAGCTGGCCGCAGCCCACGTTGATGGCGCTCAGGTGCGCGTACAGCGTCAGGAACGGGCCGTGCGCCAGCACGATCGTGTAGCCGTAGCCCCAGGAGCTCCAGCCGGCGAAGATGACCGCGCCGCTGTTGGCCGCCAGCACCGGCGTGCCGGGCGGGGCCGCCAGATCAACGCCGGTATGCCAGGAGGTGAAGCCGCGGGTGAAGGTGTAGCCGCCGCGCAGCGGGAAGCCCCAGGCCGCGCCGCCGCCGGGGTTCTGCACACTGCCGCAGCTTCCAGGGTCGCCCGGCGCGAACGACGACACGTAGCCGGCGCGCGCGCCCTCACCTTTCTCGACCGTGATGCCGGGATTCCAGGCGATCTGCTCCGCTTGGCCGCCGGGGATGAACACCCAGCTCCCACTGGGGAGAATAGTATCCGGGGAGACGCCGGACAGGTTGTTGTACTCGGAATCGATCACCACATACGGATCGTCGACCTTGAAGCTGGCGGCGATCTGCGCCAGCGTCCGGCTGCCGATGACCTGGTGGTACACGCCGTCCACAGGCGGGATGTTCAGCACATCGCCCGGCCGCAGCACCTGGACGATGCGCCGCGAGTTCGACCAGGCGATCGTCTCCGGCTTCAGGCCGAAGCGCTCGGCGATGGTGTAGATGGTATCGCCCTTGACGGCCGTGTACTGGATGACTTCGCTGCGCGGCCGGTCGGGCACGACGGTGAACGGGTCGTAGATGTCGCGCACCACCCGGCCGGCGGGCTGATCCGAGATCAGCGTCAGCGGCGCGCTGAGCAGCGCCATCATCTGCTCCGGGCTGAGCATCGCCGCGCTCGGCCCGGGCGCCGCCGGCTGCGGCGTGGGCGCGGGCAGATCGGTCGGGGCCGCCGGGGCGGGCGTCTCGGCGGCGGGCTCCACCGCCGTGGGGACGATTGGCGGGGAGACGTCCGCCGGGGCGGGCATCAGCAGCACCCAGGCCGTCGCCGCCGTCAGACCAGCCGCCGCCAGCAGGCTCAGCCAGCCGGCCGCCCGCCGCCAGGCTGGCAGCGGCTCGTCCGCGGTCACCGCCGACAGCGTCAGCGAGGGATTGGTATCCGCCAGAGGGTCAATCGGCGGTTCGTTCCAATTGGGATGGTCTGCCATCAGCTCCGCTTTCCATTTGCGCCTAACCCAGTCCCCCACCCGCGCAACATGATAAACCTGTCCGGAGAGGCTGGCAAGGCGCAGCCTGCGCCGGTCATGCGCCAGTCCAGGCCGGCGGCTGGCGGGTGAGCGCCGCCTGCACGCCCGCTTCAAAGTCGCGGGAACGCATGAGGACGCTCTGCGCCCAGGCCTCAAGCTGCAGACCGCGCTCCACGTCAGCCAGTTGGTTGATCACCCGCTTGGCGTAGCTGACGGCCAGCGGCGCTGCCTGAGCGATCTCCGCGGCCAGCGCCTCGCCCCGCGCCAGCAGCTCAGCCGCTGGGACGACCGCGTTGACGATGCCCCAGCGTTCGGCCTGCTCGGCGTCGATCGTCCGCCCGGTCAAGATGAGTTCTTTCGCCCGGCCTATGCCCGCCAGCCGCGCCAGCCGGGTCGTCCCGCCCACGTCGGGGATGAGGCCGAGCCGCGTCTCCGGCAGGCCGAGCTTCGCGCCCTCGGCGGCCAGCCGGAAGTCGCACGCCAGCGCCAGCTCGAACCCCAATCCCAGGCAGAAGCCGTGCAGCAGGACGATGACCGGCAGTGCGCACGCCTCCAGACGGTTGACCACCGCTTGGTATGCCGCTGTCAGCGGGAACAGGTTGTCGCGCCAGCCCTCGCCGAAGTGCTCGGCCGCGTCCTGGAAACTTAACAGATCAATGCCGGCGGAGAAACCCGCGCCCTCGCCGCGCAGCAGGACCGCCCGCAAACCGGGCAGCGTCTCCGCTTGGCGCAGGGCGTCGTCCAGGGCGCGCATCATCGGCCAGTTGATGGCGTTGCATTTGTCGGGGCGGTTCAGGGTGATCTCCAGCAGATGGCCGCGCTGCCGGACGCGCACGAAATCAGACATGAAGTCAGACATGATGAGGCCCTCCGGTGATGGTCACTGGCGGCGAGTATAGCGCGCGGCGCTCGGCAGGACAGCCCTTGCCGGCCGGGACGAACGCTGGCAAACTGGTCGGAGAGGAGGCGTGAGAATGCGCCAGACGCTGCGCAGGTTATACGTCGTCACCCTGCTGCTGTTCGGCGGGATGGTCATCTGGCTGAACGCGCGCCTGTACTACAGCGCCCACCACCTGGAACGGCAGGATGTGCCCGCCCAACTGGCGTTCATCCGCCAGGCGCTGCAAGCCGGCGCGGCGCACGAGATGCAGCGTTACTTCCCCGAAGGCTATTTCTTCAGCTATGCGCTGTACGGCCTGGCCTGGGCCAACTGGGGGCTGGCGCATCCGCAGAACCGGCCGCAGGCGCTGGCCGAGGCGCGCTGGGCGCTGGCCGCCCTCGACGCCCCCGCCGGGCGGGCGGTGTTCTCGCCCGGCCTCAACCCGCCGTATGGGGTATTCTACGCCGGCTGGCGCGGCCTGCTGCACGGTGAGGCGCTCCAGCTCCAGCCGGCTGACCAGCGCGACCCCGCCGACGTCGAACGGTTCCAGGCCGCCTGCGCGGCGCTGGCGCAGGCATTTGACGCCAGCCCCAGCCCGTTCTTGATGGCGTATCCGGGCCAGTCCTGGCCGGTGGACAGCGTGGTGGCGCTGGCGGCGCTGCGGCTGCATGACCGCCTATTTCCCCCTCGCTACGCCGCCATGATCAGCCGCTGGCTGGCGCGGGCGCAGGCGCGGCTCGACCCAACCACCGGCCTGCTGCCGCACCGCACGCGGCCGGATGACGGGGCGCTGATCGAGGGCGCGCGCGCCACCTCGCAGAGTCTGATCAACGTATTCCTACCCCAAATCGCCCCAGCCTGGAGCGTCGAACAGTACGCAGCTTTTCGCCGCCAGTTCGTGACCACCGTGCTGGGCATCCCCGGCGCGCTGGAGTACCCGGCCGGCGCGGCGGGCGCTGGGGATGTCGATTCGGGGCCGCTGATCTTCGGCGTCAGCCTATCGGCGTCGGTGGTGACCGCCGCCGCCGCGCAGGCCAACGGCGACCGCGCCTTAGCGGATGCGCTCCTGGACGTGGGCGAGGCGCTGGGAATGCCGCTGCATGTCGGCGAGGCCAAACGCTACGCGCTCGGCGTCCTGCCGATCGGCGATGCGTTTCTGGCGTGGGCGAAAAGCGTCCCGCCCGCCGGCGGCACGCCGCCGCCAGTGAACCAACCAGCGGCGATCGCCCAGGGCTGGCGGCTCCCCACTCATCTCATCAGTGCGCTGGTTCTGCTGCTGCTTGGGCTGCCCGTCTGGCGGCGGCGTCGGGCGTGATTTAGGGCGTCGCATCACACACGGGTTAGCGTGGGGGCCGCCCAACGCATCTGCCCGGTCAGCGGGAACGCGCGCCAACGCGCCCTTACATCATTGCCCGAATCCTCCTGGTCTGCTCATTAATACAAAATATAATACTGAATACTGACGCTTAAGCCCCGTTCCAAAATGAGAACCGGACACAAATCAGTGGCGAAGGGGGAAGCCATAAGCGGCGAACAAACGCCTGACGAAGGGGGATAAATCTCCGTGTTCCTCAAGGTGCCGCTCTAAAATGGCATGGGTCGCCAGGAGATCGAGCACACGCGGTAAGCCGCGGGTCAAGATCAGTTTGCCCGGCGGTCGGTTCGCCCACGGCTCCCAGCCACTTAAGTGCGCCAGCAAGCGCACTTGCCAGTGGTCGAGGGTCAAGCCCAGATGGAAGAGGAAGCCTGCAGCCACCCACGCGCAAGCCACCAGCTTACGGACGGCTTCGAACGCCAGCATCCGCACCGGCTCCTCACGGTTCTGCCACAGGACAATCCGCGCAATTTCTCGGTTCTCACTGTGGAAATCCGGCCGTACCCGTTTGTCAGCCCACTGGCTGCGGGCCAGTTTGGGGGGAAAAACGGGCAATCCGCGAGGCGCACAGACTGTCGCTGCCGATAATTCCCCGGATGACCTCGGCAAACGTCGTT
>CALAJK010000003.1 GCA_937922795.1 uncultured Anaerolineae bacterium | reverse complement strand
CAGGACTTACGCAAACGAGCAAAAATAAGGCAAAAATAAGAACGAAACGATAAACTCAAAGGATGAGCAAAGTCACGCGACTGGATTATTGTCAATTTCTGTTGGTGAGCCAAACGAACTACACGCTGACCTATTTTGCTGAGCACAGCCCAGGCTTTAGCCACGACGCGGTGAAACGCTATTTGGAGGAGGACAAACTCACCGCCCGGATGGTGTGGGAGAGTGTGCGAGGGCACGTGGTGCGGAGTGAGCATGGCTACCTGGTCTTCGACGACACGGTGCTGGATCATCGCAGTTCGTTCAAGATCGAACTGGTACGACGGCAATACAGTGGGAATGCGCACGCCGTGATTAAGGGCATCGGGGTCGTGACCTGCGTGTACCTCAACCCGGACACGCGGCAGTTCTGGATCATTGACTACCGCATTTATGACCCGGATCGGGATGGCAAAAGCAAGCTCGACCATGTGCGCGAGATGTTGGATCATGCGCTGACTGATAAGGGCTTGCCGTTTCGCGGGGTCTTGATGGATAGCTGGTATGCTGAACGCAAGCTGATGCTGCACATCGAACGCTTGGGCAAGGTCTACTACTGTCCCCTCAAGGACAATCGCCAGGTGGACGAGACCGGCGGCGAACGCGGCTATCAGCGGGTGGATAGCTTGACGTGGAGCGAACATGAAATCCAGCATGGCAAGCTACTGCACATCAAGGACTTCCCCAAAGGTCATCAGGTGAAACTGTTCCGGTTGGTGCTGTCTGCCCAGCGCACGGACTATATCGCCACTAACGATATGGCTCAGGACTCCTCGCAGGCCACGCAAGAGGTGTGTGACCTACGTTGGAAGATCGAGCAGTTTCACCGGGAAACCAAGCAAACCACTGGCATTGAAGGCTGTCAGTGCCGCCTAGCTCGTATCCAGCGCAACCACATCGCCTGCGCCATCCTGGTTTGGGTTCGTCTTAAACAAGTGGCTCAAGAAACCGCTTCTACCGTTTATCAGCTTAAACAAGGCTTGCTGGATGATTACATGCGCTCCCAATTGCGTTCACCCGCTATCCGAATGCAATTTGCGTAAGTCCTAATCAAATAGATCATTTACGCTCTGGACGAGGAAACCATATTACGCTGGTATACAGCGGAAGCGATGCGCCCGGCGATTTTCCGGCCTGAACGATCATCAGGCGCGGGCTGGGCGCTGATCTTCCAGCGCCATCTATTCGTGAGGGACACCATGTCGCTTCGACTGAAAACGCTCGTCATCCTGCTGGCCGTCCTCGTCGGTCTAATCGCCGCCCTGCTGCTGACCGCGCAGACCGTCCTGCTAACCAACCTGGAAGCGCTGGAGCGCCAGGCCATCCTGCGCGACCTGGAACGCGCCCAAAATGGCCTCGCCCGCGAGCTTGAACGCATCGGCGCTTCCGCCCAAGACTATGCCCGCTGGGATGATACCTATGTCTTCATCCAGTCGCCCACGTCGGAATACATCGAGCTCAATATGTCCGCCAACACGCTGACTAATCTAGATATCAACGCCGTAGTTTTCTTGGATACCGATGGCCGGGTGGTGTTCGCCAAAGCGGTTAATCTGGAGTCAGGGCAGGAACGACCGCTGCCCGACGGCCTGCTGGCGGCTCTCACGTCCGGCAGCCCGCTGGTCAAGCTGCAGGCCAGTGACACGCCGCAGGGCATCTTGCTGACGGATGAGGGGCCGGTGCTGGTCGCCGCCCGCCCGATTCAAGACAGCGAGGCGCGGCAGCCGCCGAGGGGATCGCTGGTCTTCGCCGCGCTGCTGGACGACGCGCTCATTCAGTGGCTGTCGGAGGCGCTGCGGCTGTCCATCAGCCTGCAGATGGCCGGCCGCAGCCTGCCGGAGGACTTCCAGGGGGCGCAGGCCGCGCTGGCGGAGCAGCCGGCCTTCGTCACGCCGCTGCCGGGCGACCGCATCGCAGCGTATGCCGCCTTTGATGACCTGACCGGCCGGCCGGCGCTGCTGCTGCGGGTGGATGAGCCGCGTACCATCTACGCCCAAGGCCTCACCGCCATCAACTTGTTCACTGCGCTGATGGTCATGGCCGGCGTGATCTTCGGCGGCGCCAGCCTGCTGGTGCTGGAACGCATCATCCTGGCGCGGCTGACCCACCTGAGCGCCGGCGTGAATGCCATCGCCAGCAGCGGCGATGGCAGCGGGCGCGTGCCGACCGCCGGCGACGACGAGCTGGCGCGCCTGGGGCAGGACATCAACGGCATGCTGCAAGTCCTGGAGCATACTCAGTCTTTGGCTCGCGAAAACGACGCGCGCCTGCGCATGATCGTCAACGGCGTGCCGATCATCCTGTGGATGGTAGACCGCGATGGCAAGCTGACGCTGCTGGAGGGCAAGAGCCTGGAGTACGTGGGGCTGAACCCGCAAGATGTCGGCCAGCCGGCCAGCGTGGTCTTCCGCAACCTGCCGCAGATGACGGAGCAGATTCACCGGGCGCTGTGGGGCGACGAGTTCAGCGTGGTGCTGCCCATCAAGGAATACACCTTCGACACGCGCTGCGTCCCGCTGCGCGGCGTCAGCGGGACGATCACCGGCATGATCGGCGTGGCCACCGACATCACCGAGCGCATACTGGCGGAAGAAGCGCTGGGGGCGGCACATGAGACGCTGGCCCATCGCAATCAGCAGCTTGAGCGCGTCCAGCAGTTGTTCCAGACGACCCTAGAGCAGATGCTGACTGTCGTCGAGCGCGGCGCGCCCGCGGCTGAAATGCGCGACTACCTGATGTTCGTCCAGTCGCTGTTCGAGCGCGCGAACTGAGACGCCCGGCAGCCCCCTACGCCAGGTGATACGTCTGGCCGGGATCGAGCACGATCGGGGTGGCGTCAGTCTCGTTGCTGATGCGATTCGCCCACCGGCCGGGATCCTGGTCGATCACTGGGAAGGTCTTGTAGTGCATCGGCACGACCAGCCGCGGCCGCAGGAAATGCACAGCCTGGATCGAGTCGTCCGGCCCCATGGTATAGTTGTCGCCGATGGGCAGGAAGGCGACATCCAGCCCCATGTCGCCGATGAGCTTCATGTCGCTGAACAGCGCCGTGTCGCCGGCGAAGTACAGCCGCTGGCCGCCGGGCGTGGTCAGGACGAAGCCGTTCGGCTCGCCGCCGTAGCTGCCATCCGGGAACGACGAACTGTGAAACGCCACCGTCCACTTCGCATGGACGAAGCCGTGGTTGTAACCGCCGCCTGGGTTCTGGCCGTGCGTGTTCTGCACGCCCTTGTGGCTCAACCAGTTGCAGATTTCGAAGTTGGCGACCACTTTAGCGCCGGTGCGCTGGGCGATCGCCACCGTGTCGCCCACGTGGTCGCCGTGCGCGTGCGACAGGAAAATGATCTCCGCCCGCACTTCGTCGGCTGACGCGGCAGCCAGCGGATTGCCCGTCAGAAACGGATCGAACAGCACGGCGTGGCCGTCGATGTCCAGCGCAAAAGCGGAGTGTCCCAACCAGGTAAACGCAAGGCTCATGGCCGTTCCTCCCGCCGTTAGACAACCGTTGATGGCTCCAAGTGTAGTCGGTTTAGCCCGTCTCTGCCAGCGGCAGCGCCACAAAAAAGGAGGCTCCCTGGCCGAGTCCAGGGCTGTCAGCCCACACCCGGCCGCCGTGCGCCTCGACCACTGCCCGCGCGATGCTCAGGCCGATCCCCAGGCCGCCGTAGCGGCGGGTCATATGGTCTTCCACCTGGTAGAACTTGTCGAAGATGCGTTCCAGCTTGTCGGGCGGGATGCCGATGCCGTTGTCGGTGATCGTCACCCAGGCCTCATCGGACGCGCGGCGCGCGGCGCGCACGGTGATCTGGCCGCCATCGGGCGTGAAGCGCACCGCGTTATGCAGGATGTTGGTCAGCGCCATCACCAGCCGAATCTGATCGCCGTCGATCTCTAGAGCGTCCGCCGGCAGCTCCAACGTCAGACGGTGGCCTTTGGCCTCTACCAGGCTGGCGACATCTTGGACGGCGTCGTGCACCAAGCTGGCTAGCAGCAGGCGCTCGCGGTGCAGCTCGGACGGCTTCTGCTGCAAGTAGCGCAGGTTAGTCAGGTCTTCGATGATGTGTCGGAGCTGCATCCCGCTGGCCAGCACTTTTGCCACCAGCTCGCCGGTCTCGCCTTCCGCCTCATCCTGCAGGAAGCTGGCGTAGCCCATGATGACCGCCAGCGGCGTGCGCAGCTCGTGCGACGCGATGGCGATGAAGTCATTCTTCAGCTTATCCAGCTCGCTCAATTCCGCGTTGGCCTGCTGCAGCGCCGCCACCAACTGGGCGCGTTCGATCGCCACCGCCGCCTGCGCTGCCAACACGGACAAATACTCGTGGTCATCCGGCGTCCAGGGCAGCGTCCGCTTGTTGATCACTTCCAGCACGCCGATCGCCCGGTCTTGCACAGTCATGGGCGCGCCCAGCAGCGACCGGGTGTAGAACTGAAACTGCTCGCCGACCTTGCTGTAGTGACGCGGATCGCCGCGGACATCGTCCACCTGCACGATACGGTTCTCCAGCAGGATTGTGCCGGCGATGCTGCCTTCCAGCGGCACCGGCTGGCCGATCAGATTCAATTCTGACTGCTGCGAGGTGGTGGCCACGAAGCGCAGCTCGCGCGTGCGCGGGTCCCACAGCAGCACGGAGGCGGTTTCCGAGTCGGTGATTTCTGCGGCGGCATCCATCAGTAGCCTGAGCAGATCGCTTTGTTCCAGGGTGGAGTTCAGCGCCAGGCTGATCTCCGCCAACCGCGCCAGGACGGCCGCCCGGCGCTCCAGCCGCGCCGTCGATCCTTCTTCAGATGAACGCGTCATCAATCTACACCCTCGCACATGGTTTTTGTGATCATCGCCGCCGAAGAAGTGTAACATCGCTTGGGATATCACGGTATCAGTCGCGTGCTCACAGGGTCGAGGTGAATCAGCCTCGTAGAGTCTCTTTCTGAATCAAAATAGTCGTATTAGTAGGGCCTGTCGAAACTGTCGAAAACTTCCGATCGAACGGCGAGGATGTGGGATACTTTTCCCAATCAGCGCGCTGAGCCGCGGCGATAACCCAGACATTTCCAAAATTTGCGGGATATGTGGGATTCAAGTTTTCGACAGCCTGCCTGTCGAAAACTGGCAGCTGTTTCGACAGTTTCGACAGTTCACCCCGGCCGGCGCAGCGTAAACCGTTTTCTGAACCGAAAGTTTTCGACAGGCGCGCCCTAGTTTTCGACAGGTTATCGACAATTTGGGTAATGTTTTCGACCAGTTATCTACAGGCATCTTCAGTTACCGCTGCGCTTACTTGGTAAAAGTGGGGAAATAACGGCGGCCAGCGCGGTTGGGATATCGGCCGGCCGCCGTCGATTTCACAAGCCGGGTTGGGATAAAATGGCCGTCAGCCGGCGCGGGCGATCTCCCAGGCCAGGTGGTTGATCTCCGGCAGGATGAGTTGCTCCAGCGCCGTCTGCACGGCGTTGGGGCTGCCGGGCATGGACACGATCACCTTGCCCCGGCATACGCCGGCGGTCGCCCGGCTGAGCATGGCTGCCGCGCCCACCTGCTGGTAGCTGAGCAGCCGGAACAGTTCCCCAAAGCCGGGCAGCGTCTTCTCTAGATATCGGCTGACGACGTCATAAGTCGTGTCGCGCGGGCTGATGCCGGTGCCGCCGTTGAAGAGGATGATCTGCACGTCGGGCAGCGCCGTCAGTTCATCGATGACAGCCGCTACCTGGTCGGGTTCGTCTTTGATGAGTCGGTAAGTCGCCACCCGGTGTCCCAGGGCAGCCATTTGGCCTTCAATGTAGAGGCGGTTTTGGTCGGTCTCCGGCGTGCGCGTGTCGCTGACGGTGACGATCGCGACCGTCACCGGCCCGCGGCCGGCCTGCTGGCGATGCTCGTCTGCGCCCATATGCGGCGTCTCCTGTAGCTCTCTCTATCCTCTGCCTGCTGTAGGGAGCGATCTCCGCGCAGGAGCTTAACGCAGGACGACGCTGAGCGCGAGGCGCGTCCTGACGGATCCTAAAGCTGTCGCGGCAACGTGCGGGGCAGGCCTAGCCGGCTGCGCCCCGGCGGCACTAGGCGCGGCGCAGGGGCGGGGGCATAATAGAGATAACCATGACCGACTTTTGCGCCCAACGGAAAATCGCCATGCGACTCTTCTATGGTCTGTTCGCTGCCCTGGCCGCCGCCCTGAGCCTGCTGCCTGCCGCCGCCCAGACGCCCACCCCTACGCCGCCCCCCGCCGTCGAAATCTTGATCGCCGAACCGCTGGCCGACTACCCCCACGATACCGCGTCGTTCACGCAGGGGCTGCTGCTGCATGAAGGCTCCCTATACGAGAGCGCCGGGCAGTACGGCCAATCCGATCTGCGGCGGGTGGAGTTGGAGACCGGCGCGGTCGTGCAGCAGGTGGGGGTGCCGGAAGCCTACTTCGCCGAGGGGCTGGCGCTGGTGGACGACCGGTTGATCCAGCTCACCTGGCGCGAGGGGACGGCCTTCGTCTACGACCGCCAAACGTTCGAGCGCCTGGGCGAGTTTCGGTACGAGGGCGAGGGCTGGGGGCTGTGTTACGACGGTCAGCAGCTCTACATGAGCGATGGCACGGAACGGCTGACGGTGCGCGACCCGCGGACATTTGAGGTCGTGGACGAAGTGCAGGTGAGGCTGGAGGGGACGCCGGTCAGCCGGCTGTCGCTCCAGGGGCGGCCAGATCTGACGCTCGACCGGCTGAACGAACTAGAATGCGTGGACGACGTCATCTACGCCAACGTGTGGTATACCGACTTCATCCTGCGCATCGACAAGAAGACCGGCGCTGTCACCGCCCTGATCTACGCCGGCATGCTGCTGACCACAGAGGAACAGGCGGCGCTGGCCAGCGGCGCGGTGCTCAACGGCATCGCTTACGATCCGAAAGACGAGACCTTTCTGCTGACCGGCAAATACTGGCCGAAGCTGTTCCAGGTCCAGTTCGTATCGGTGAAACGAGGCCAGAATGACGGCTAACCCGGTCATCGCGCTGTATCTGGCGCTGGGCGTCATCATCCTGGCGGCGCGCGTCGGCGGCGGCTTGGCCCGACGCTTCGGCCAGCCGCGCGTGCTGGGCGAGCTGATCGTGGGCGTGCTGCTGGGGCCGTCGCTGATTGACCTGCTGCACGCTTCGGCCTTCGGCCTGCGGGCGGCGCACCTGGAAGAGACGGTGATCGAGCTGGCCGAGCTAGGCGTGCTGCTGCTGATGTTCAAGGTGGGGCTGGACGTGCACCTGGACGAACTGCTGCAGGTGGGGCGGGCGGCGCTGGTGGCCGGGGTGGCTGGGGCGCTGCTGCCCGTCGTCCTAGCGCTGCCGGCGCTGCTGGCCTTCGGCTACGACTGGCGGCCGGCGCTGTTCGCCGGCGTCACGCTGGCCGCCACCTCGGTGAGCATCTCGGCGCAGGTGCTGCTGGAGCTGGGGGTGCTCAAGACCCGCGTCGGCAGCGCGCTGTTGGCCACCGCGCTGATTGACGATGTGGTGGCGAT
Source organism: uncultured Anaerolineae bacterium (assembly GCA_937922795.1). Taxonomy (GTDB): domain Bacteria; phylum Chloroflexota; class Anaerolineae; order Aggregatilineales; family Phototrophicaceae; genus CFX2. The sequence goes on along the minus strand of CALAJK010000003.1, from coordinate 30,553 downwards.
CCTGCTGGTGTCGCTGACGATGGCGGTGACCGGGCCGGCGCAGCGGGCGGACCCGGCGCAGCTAACGCTGATCATGCTGCGGATGTTCGTGTACATCGGCGGCGCGGTCGCAGTCGCCTGGTGGATCGTCCCCCGCCTGATGGAGCGCCTGGAGAACTACCCCAACCTGGTGCAATCCTACGGCATCCCGGCCATCGGCCTGGTGATCGCGCTGCTGTTCGGCTGGTCAGCGGAGTACCTGGGCGGGGTGGCGGCTATCACTGGCGCCTTCATCGCCGGCGTCGGCCTCAGCCGGGGGCGCGAGGCGGTCAAGCGGCAGGTGGACGGGGCGGTCAACAGCATCGCCTACGCCTTTCTGGTGCCGGTGTTCTTCGTCAGCATCGGCCTGGAGATTGACCTAGGCGCGTTCTCGCCCGGCGCGCTGCCGCTGGCGGCCGTCGTCCTGGGGCTGGCGGTGGCCGCCAAGGTCATCGACTGCGGCCTGGGCGCGCGGCTGGCGGGGTTCACCAACCGCGAGTCGCTCCAGTTGGGCGTGTGCATGATCTCGCGCGGCGAAGTCGGCCTCATCATCGCCTCGCTCGGCCTCAGCGCCCGCGTCTTTCGCGCGGATGAGCCGCTGTTCGCCACGCTGTTTCTGGTGATCCTGCTGACCACCGTGCTGACGCCGCCGCTGGTTCGCCGAGCGTTTCAGGTCGCGGTTGAGCCTGAGACGGTTGCACAGGAGGCCGCTCCTTATGGCTAAACTGGTCGTCCTCATCACCGCCCGCGTGGCGGAAGGCCATGCCGTCGGCGAAGCCTGGCAGGAGGAGGGCGCGCCCGGCGTCACCTTTCTGGAAGGCTATGGGCTGCACAACTACCAGCGCGCTTCCAAATCGGTAGAAGTGCTGCCGGGGACGCTGTCCATGACCGAGGTGCTGCGTCAGAACGAAGAAAACAGCTTGATCGTGCTGTCGGCGGTTGAAGATCACCTGGTTGACCGGTTGATCCGGGTGGCGGAGAACCTGATGGGCGATATGTACGCGCCCAACGCGGGCATCCTGTTCGCGCTAGACATCGGGCAGATCATCGGGCTGCGCGCGGTCAAGCCGTCATCGGACCAGCGTTAGCGCAGTTCCGCTGTATCGAGCAGGATGGTCACCGGGCCGTCGTTGACCAGTTCGATCTGCATCAGCGCGCCGAACTGGCCGTTTTCGACCCGCGCGATGCCTTCGGCGCGCAGGCAGGCGGCGTAGTGCGCCACCAGCGGCTCGGCCTGCTCCGGTCGGGCGGCGTCGGTGAAGCTGGGGCGCCGGCCCCGGCGGGCGTCGGCGTACAGCGTGAACTGCGACACCACCAGCACGCCGCCCCCCACCTCCAGCGCCGAACGGTTCATCTTGCCAGCGTCATCTTCGAACACCCGCAGGTGGGCGGTCTTGCGCGCCAGCAGTTCGGCGTGGGCGGGCGTGTCGCTGTGGGTCACGCCCACCAGCGCCAGGAAGCCGGTCTCGACAGCGCCGACCAGCCGACCTTCCACTGTCACCTGGGCGCGCTTCACCCGCTGCAGCACCACGCGCACGCCGGCCTCCTCAAGCGGGGGAGCGCCCGCGCTGGCTACACTTCGCTGCTGCGGGCGGGCGGCTCATAGAAGGTGTCCTCGGCCTGGCGCAGCGTTTCCAGGTGATCCTGCCAGTGATACAGGAACAGCTCCTGCACCGCCTGTTCGACCGTCAGATAGGCGCTGATGGCCGGATCGTATACCATGCGGCTGAAGCGATCCATCGGCAGCCGCATGATGAAATCCGCCAGCCGCTGCTCGCTGCGTTCCAGCCCCTGTACGGTGGTCGTCACCAGCCGGCTGCGAAAGACCCGCGCCATCACATCATTGAAGGCGTTCAGCGTCCCCTCCGAGATCGGGAGCCGGATGCCGACCAGCGCCAGTTGGATGAGGCGCAGCGACAGGGCATCCATCAACTGCAAATGGCCGAGCATGGCCGCCAGCGACCAGCCGTGGTAGCGCGGCTCGTACCAGCGCGCCTCCGGCGTTTGCCGCGCCAGCGTCAGCACCTCGCGCCGGACGCGGCGGATGTCGTCGATCAGCGCCTGGCGGTCAGCCTCGGTGTCCAGAAAACGATACGCGCGCTTCACATCTTTTGGCATACAACCCACCCCTGCTCCGTGAACTTCGGCCTTTATCGTACCGTTAACAGCCGTCGTACGTCAACCAGGGCGCGGCGCAGGGCAATCGCATCAAATCCAAAATTGGGGTCTTAAAAGGACGTAACGGTTCTTTAAGGGCATGGCATGCCATGTCCCTAAGCCCCAAACACCCGTTGAGAACCGTTCTAAACCCAAAAATCATTTACATGCAATTGCCCTGGGCGCGGGCGCATGTGCGCATGTGGCGCATGTCTGGACACCTGGCCATCCTTGCGTTACACTTGTCAGCCAGTCCTAGTCTACGCTTCGCTGGCGTCCATGAGACGGGCGAAGTCGCGTTCGGCTGGCTCACTCATCCACAGACCGCGCGCTGCGGCGGAGAACAGACATGCTGCCACCTGCTTCTGCCACACGGAACGTGTTTCTCACCGGCGCGGCCACCGCTCTGGGTCGGGAAGTGACCCGGATGCTGGTCGCGCGCGGCCACCGCGTCACTGGCCTGACGGAAGGCGCTGCTGGCGCGGCCCTAGTGCGTCAGGCCGGCGGCATCCCGGCGTTCTCTGACCCGCTGCGAGTGGGCGAAATCCGGAGCGTCCTGCACAGCGCCCAAGCCGAGGTGGCGCTGCACCTAGCGCCGCAGACGCTGAACGGCTTCCCCAACCGCCATACGGACTGGGAAGCCGGCCAGCGCGGCCTGCGCGAGGGCAGCTATGCGCTGCTGGAGGCGGCTCAGGCGGCCGGCGTCGGCTGCGTCGTGATCCTCAGCTACGCTTTCCTGTACGGTGACCAGGGCGGCGAGTGGGTCACCGAAGATACCCCGCTGGCTGAGCAGCCGCTGTTCGGCGCGGCGCTGGCGGCGGAAGAGCTGGCACGGCATCATCCCGTCCCGACCTGTATCCTGCGCGCCGGCTTCATCTATGGGCCGGACGAGCCCAGCACCCGGATGCTGGGCGAGGCGCTGCGGCGCGGGCGCGGCGTCTACGTCGGGCGCGAGGATGCCTTCCACAACTGGGTGCATCTCGCCGATCTGGCGCAGGCGGTAGTGCTGGCCGCCGAACAGATGCCCGGCGGCGCGCTGTTCAACGTGGTGGACGACCAGCCCGCCCCGGCGGCGGCGGTCGTTGACCACCTGGCGGTCAATCTGGGGCTGCCGGCGCCGGCGCGTCTGCCCGATCTGCCGCTGCTGTCGCCCATCAGCATGTTCCAGCGCCTGCTGCTGGGCGCTTCGGCGCGCGTCCAGAACGTGCGCGCCAAGAGCGGCCTGGGGTGGGCGCCGCGGTATCCGTCTTATGCCGCCGGCCTGGAACAGACGCTGCTGGCCTGGCGCGCCGAACAGCCGGCGGTCACATAAACTGCGACCGGGATGCTGATGCTCAAAGCAGTCCTCTTTGATCTGGATGATACGCTCCTCGACTGGAGCGCCGTGCGCGAAGACTGGCTGACTTATGAAGTCCAGTTTCTGGAGCGCGCTTTCGATTACGTCCGCCGCGCCGCCGGCCTATCCAGCAGTTTTGAGGCCTTCGTCGAAGAATTTCGCTGCCGCACGCGCGACGGTTGGAATCACGGCCGCAGCAGTCTGATCGCGCCCCATCTGGGCAAAATCCTGCTCCAGGCGGCTGAGGCGCTGGGCGCGCCGCCCGGCGCGGTCGACGGGCGCGCCTTGATGGAAGCATACGGCTGGCGTGCCGTCCCCGGCTGCCGAGCCTTCCCCGAAGCGCCGCGCGCGCTGGCGGAGCTTCAGCGGGCGGGGCTGCGCCTGGGCATCGTCACCAACGCCTTCCAACCGATGTGGATGCGCGATACTGAGATGGAACAGCACGGGCTGCTGCAGTTCTTCCCGGAGTGCCGTATCTCGGCCGCGGACGTTGGTCACCTCAAACCACACCCGGCCATCTTCCACGCCGCCCTGAACTGTCTGGGGCTGGCGCCGGCCTCAGCGGTGTTCGTGGGCGATAACCCGACCGCCGACATCGCCGGCGCGCAAGGGGTGGGTTTGCGCGCCGTCCTGCGGGCCGTCGCGCCGCCGTCGCCGCTCAGCGGCTTGATCGTCCCCGACGCCGTCATCAACACGCTGGATGAACTCCCCGCCGTCCTTGACGATTGGTATCCAGGTTGGCGCGCATGAACGGTTACCCCTTTCTACCCACCGACCAGAACCTGATCTTGACCGGCTATATCGGCCCTGACCAGCCGCTGATGGCGCAGCGGGTGGCCGACCGGCTGAAGCTGCGCTTTGTGGACGTGGAGCGCGAGCTGGAGGCGCGAGCCGAGATGAGCGTGGAGGAGCTGCGCGCCCGCTATGGCCAGACGCGGCTCAAGGCGATGGAGACAGAAGTGCTGCAAGATGTGCTGCTGCTGCGCGGCGCGGTCATTCGCATCAGCGGGCAGACGCTGATGCACGGCGACTACGCTCGGCGGCTGCAGGAGAACGGGACGATCCTATGCCTGGTGGTGGCGCTGGATGCGGCGCTGCAGCGATTGCATCTGACGCTGGGGGCGCGCTATCATAATCCGCATGAGCGCGCGCTGGCGATTGGCCACCTGAAGCGGGAGTGGGCGGTGCGCCGGTTAGACGGCATTCACGAACTCGACCTGACCTACCTGACCGAGGCGGATGCCGTTGAGACCGTGATCCGCCGCTGGCAGGAGCTCACGCTCGGCGCGGCCTATGCGCTGACGAACGGCAACGGCAATGGCAGCAGCATAAGTCTGAGGTAGCGAAGCGTGGCTAAACTGGTGATCAGCCTCGGGCAGATGCAGATTGCCCTGGGCGACGAGCGCAAAAATTTTTCCACGGTTGAGCGCTGGACGGCCGAGGCGGCCCGGCGCGGCTCTAACATGGTAGTGTTCCCCGAATTGTGGTCAACCGGCTATGACCTGGAACGGGCGAGCGAGCTGGCGCACGTCCTCAACAGCGGCCTGTTCGCCCAGACCAGCGCCATCGCCCAGCAGTACAAAATCTGCATCGTCGGCTCGATCCTAGAGAAGCGCGGCCAGGAAGTCGCCAACAGCGCGCCTTTCTTCGCCCCCAACGGCCGTATGCTGGGCGTCTACCGCAAGCTCCACTTGTTCCGGCTGATGGAGGAAGATCGCTGGCTTCAACCCGGTCAAGCTCCGCTGGCGATGGATCTGCCCTGGGGCAGCACCGCCCTGGCCATCTGCTACGATTTGCGCTTCCCAGAGCTGTTCCGGCGCTACGCCGTCGAGGGCGCGAAGCTAGTCATCCTGCCGGCGGAGTGGCCGCTGGAGCGCATCGAGCACTGGCGGGCGCTGCTGATCGCCCGCGCCATCGAAAACCAGTGCTTCATCGTGGCCTGCAACGCCGCCGGCAAGACGGGCGAGACGGTCTTCGGCGGCCATTCGATGATCGTAGATCCCTGGGGCAAGATCGTCATCGAGGCCGGCGAATCGCCGAACCTGCTGACCGCTGAGATCGAACTGGATGAGATTGTGGCGGTGCGCAAGCGCATCCCGGTGTTTGAGGATCGCCGCACCGACATCTACTGACGACCGCTGGCCGCCCAGGCCCGACCGATAGTTTGCCGCTCAGCCAGCGACTGTGTCGCGCGGCGCGGCCAGCATGCGCTCGTGATAACGGCTTCGGCGTTCCATCGAGCGCGGCGCGCCTGTCGGGGCGGATGCCCGCCGCCCGCCTTTTTGCCTCATCGCAGATGATAGGCGTCCAGCAGGGCTTCCAGCCGGTCGAGCGGCAGGGCGAACAGCGTGTTGCCGTCGCGCCCGGTCAGCGTTTGGGCAGCGGTCAGCGCGTTCAGGATCGCTTCCTCAACTGCCTCGACCGCCGCCGCGAACAGCGCGTCCATGCTCTGGCCGGCTTCGAGGAAGCGGGGCGCTTCGGCGACGTCAGCGGCTGGACGTTCGCCGGGATTGAAGTGCGGCCAGCGGTTGGTGGTCGAGAAGGCGATCACGAAATCGCCGCTGCTGTCCTGGCAAGTTGAGCCGGTGCGTGCCAGCCCGAAGGCCGCCCGCGCCGCCAGCCGCGTGAGCTGGCGCGAGTCCAGCGGCGCATCGGTGGCCAGCACCATCATGATCGAGCCGGGTCCCGGCGCGGGCAGCGCCTCCTCCAGCAGCAGCCGCCCCACCGGCGCGCCCAGCAGCCGCAGCTCGCGCCGCAGCCCGAAATTGGTCTGGACTAGTGCGCCTACTGTGAACGACGGCTCCAGCGCCAGGCGCGAGGCCGTGCCGATGCCCCCTTTGAACTGGTAGCAGCTCGTGCCTGTCCCGCCGCCGACGTTGCCTTCGGTCACCGGGCCGCTGGCTGCGGTTTCGACAGCCTGGAAGACGTGTTCCTCGCAGACATGCCGCCCGCGCAGGTCGTTCAGGAAGCCGTCGTTGCATTCGCCCACTACCGGGTTGAGCGTGCCGGCCGTCAGGCCGATATCCGGGTTCTGGCGCAGCATGTAGGTCACCAGCGCGTCAGCAGCGCGGGCGACGTTGAGCGTATTCGTCAGCAGGATGGGCGTCTCCAGGACGCCGCGTTCGCGGATTTGCTCGAAGCCGCAGGCCTTGCCGAAGCCGTTGATGGTGAACACGCCGGCGGCCGGTTTATCGCGGAACAGGTTGCCGCCGTGGGGCAGGATGGCGGTCACGCCGGTGCGCACCGGGCCGACCCCCTCGCGCAGGGGGCCGTCGCCGTGGATGAGGGTGACGTGCCCTACGCGCACGCCGGGCACGTCGGTGATGGCGTTGAGCGGACCAGTGGGCAAAAATCCGGGCGTCACGCCCAGATCGCGCAGTCGAGGCATGAGCAACCATCCTTCAGGCGCGCAGGAGCGACAGCTCCCGCATTATACCCTGCCGCCCGCCGGCGCGCCGTTCATCCGCGGTGGGGGCGTTGGTTTGTGACAGGGATCCAGGATGAGGAAATGGGGCGGGATGAGGTCAGACTCGCAGGACAAATGTCATGTGACAGCCCGATTGACCTTCGCTGCCCGCGCGACATGGCGGCCAGCCGGTGTTACAATCTGCATTCAACCCTGGACGCGCACCTGCTGAGACGAATGAGGCCGCATGGACATCGACTGGAACGTCACTCTCAACACACTTCTAGTGAGCGGGCTGATCTTGCTGTGCCTGCTGCCGCTGGTCATCACGCTGGCGGCGGCGGCCTTCGTTTTCTGGATCGGCCGCCGGACGTACACCGAACTGGTCACGCCGGATGTCAGCCGGCTGGAGCGCCGATTTGAAGCGCTGCGCGCCGCCCGCCCGAACGCCCCCCGCGACCAGCTCATCCAGCAGATCATCGACGGGCAGGCCGTGCGCGGCGGGCTGATCGGGGCGATCACCGGCCTGGGCGGTTTTATCACGCTGCCGGTCACGCTGCCGATCGACATCGTGCTGTCGCTGCGCCAGCAGGCCGCGCTGGTGGATTTCATCGCCCGCGCCTACGGCCACACCAAAACTGGCGGGCTGGAAGCCTGGGCGCGCACCTCGCTCATCCTGCACGGCGGCGGCAAGCTGACCGAAACGGCCACCAGCCTCACGCTCAAGCTGCTGCTGCGGGTGATCGGCAAGTCGTTCGCCAAGCTGATCCCCGTGGTGGGGGCGGCCGTCAGCTTCGGCGTCAACTACGCCATGATGCAGGCCGTCGGGCGCATGGCGGCGCGCTGGTACGGCCGGAAAAACAAGTCATGAAAAAGGGCGGCTCGCCGGCCGCCCTCAGGTAGGATGAAGCTCACTGCGCTGCGGGTTTAGCCCCGTCCGGCTCCGCCTCGCGCGGCGGCAGCTCCAGCGCGATCAACTGCTTGAGCAGGTCGCGGAAGGCCGATTCCGGCAGCGCGCCCGGCTGGCTGAAGACGATCGTCCGCTGTTTGATCAGCATGATCGTCGGGATGCTCATGACGCGGAAGGCCTGCGCCAGGCCGGGGTTCTCGTCCACGTTGACCTTGACGATCTTCACCTGGCCGGCGAATTCCTTCGCCAGTTTGTCCAGGATCGGTGCCACCATCCGGCACGGACCGCACCACTCCGCCCAGAAATCAATCAGCACCGGCAGATCGGACTCCAGCACTTCGGTTTCAAAGGTGGCATCGGTCACATGAACCGGCGCGCTGTAGACAGTTTTCGGGCTTTGGTCAGTCACAGGGGTTTCTCCATTCTGGTTTTGAACCGCAGGTTTCGGGTTGAGTTCCTGCCATTTCGCCAGCAGCATCTCAACCGCCAGCGGCACATCGCTGCCCCACGGACGCACCCGACGGGCGAGTTCCTCGCCCAACCAGGCGACCAGCACCGGTTTGCTGCCGACCTCGAACCGAGCCGCTGCGCGCGGGTTGTCGGCCGGGTCAATCCGGGCGAACACGATCTGGGAATGTTCTTCAGCGGCTTTCTTGAAGGCGGTCAGGAAATCGCCGCGCAGCCCGTCGCCGTTCGAGAACAGGATCAAAGCGGGCTGGCGAGCGTTCAGGACGCTGTCAAGCGCAGCATCGGTCAGGATGATAGGTTCGGGCATACACGTCTCTCCCAATACTGTGGGGTACGCTTGCGGCCGGGGCGCTTTTAACGAAAGCGCGCGCTGCACAGTCCGGCTGCCCCGGCTTCGCAGGTATCTCAACAACTTCGCTACGGTAACTAGACGCCGTGTGCAAGCCGGGCATTACCTCGTGACGCCAGTTGGGTTACAATGCATCTATTCACACCTTGGTGAGGTTATTGATGCTCCTGCCGCTGACCCTATGGATGCTGCTGTTCGGGCTGAGCGCCGTCCTAGGCGTCGCGCCGGCCTATGACCCGGCGCTGGCGCAGGGGACGCTGTGGGCGATTGTGGCCAGCGTTGGTCTGTTCCTGGCGTTCGCCTATCTAGCGCGCACGGCCTTCATCGTCCGCGTCCTCAGCAGCCTGCTGGTCACGGCGGGGACGCTGTTCGCCCTGCTGTACATCGGCCAGTACGGCCACCAGGGCGATCCCGAAGCGCCCGCCCTGATCCAGCAGTGGGGCGTGGCCACCACCTTTCTGCCGAACCTGGGATTGATGCGCTTTCATCCGAACGGCGTGGCCACCCTGTTAGAAGCGCTGCTGCCGCTGGCGGCCGCGGCTGCTCTGGGCGGACGGCGGCTCATCTTTCGCGCGGCGGGGCTGCTGTGCCTGGCCGTGCTGGGCTACGCCGTCTTGCTGACCGCTTCCCGCGGCGCTTGGGTTGGGCTGGCGGCGGCGGGCCTGCTGGCGCTGCTGCTGCGGCTGCCGCGCGCGGCGGCGCTGGCGCTGACCGGTCTCGTCCTGGCGCTGCTGGCTGCGGGCGCGTGGTGGGCGCTGACCGGCGGTCTGCAGCAAGTGCCCGCCCTGGCCTCCACGCTGGCGACCGCCGAGAGCCGGCTGGAGCTGTACCGCAACAGCCTGCGGCTGGCCGGCGACTACGCCTTCACCGGCATCGGGCTGGGCGATACCTTCGGCATGGTCTACTCGCGCTTCAGCCTGCTGATCTTTGTGCCGTACCTCACCTACTCGCACAATCTGCCGCTGACGGTGTGGCTGGGGCAGGGATTGTTAGGGCTGGCGGCGCTGGCCGGCATCGTCATCGCCTTCTACGGGCTGGTCTACCGCGCCCTGCGGCTGGGCGCGCCGGAAGCCGGCTTTCACGGCGCGTGGCTGGGCGTGACCGTCTCGCTGATGCACGGGCTGACCGACGCCCGCCAGTACACCGAAAGCCCGTGGGCCATGCCCGTCCTGTTCATGGTGTTCGGGCTGGCCGCCGCTTGGGCGCGGCTGGCGCTGCGTGGAGCGCCCGTCCGCCTGGGCCGGCTGCTGCTGCGCGGCTTGGCCGCCGCCGCTGGGGTGGGGCTGGTGGCGGCCACGGCCGTCTTCCTGTGGCAGCGGCCGCTGCTGGCGCGCTGGCACACCAACCAGGGCGCAGTCGCCGAGACCCACGCCGAGCTGGCGCCCAACCTGACCGACGCTGAGCGCGATGGCCGGCGGCGGTTCGCCCTGGAGGCTTACCGCCAGGCGCTGGCGGTTGACCCGGATGCCGCCTACGCCAGCCGGCGGTTGGGCAATCTGCTGGTGGCCACCGGCGACTACGCCGCTGCCATCGCCCCGCTGGAGGCCACCGCCGCTGCCGAGCCGGACTACCAGGCGGCCGTCAAAGGGCTGGGGCTGGCCTACGTATGGGTCGGGCGCATTGAGGATGCCGCCCGCACGCTGGCCCGCCTGGACGACGTGCCCGCCATGGTCGGCGAGCTGTACACCTGGAGCACCTACCGCGGCGAGATCGGCCAGACGCAGTTGTCACAGTATGCCCGCCAAGCCGCCGAAGCGCTGGCCCAGGCCGGCGGCTGAGGGCGCGCCCATACCGGCCAAAAAGATCGCCGCCGGCCTAGCGCATCGGCCAGCAGCGGCCGGCCGAAGTCTCTGCCCGTCCGCGCGCGCCGATTTCGCCTCTAAAGTCGAACGCGCCCAGAAACATCCACCCACGTTGACACGCTCCCTATTCCACGATAGAATAGCCCCATGAGCGCCCTCACACCGGATGAGACGATCCTCGGCCTGTTGGCTGCCAACAGCCGGCACGGCTACGAACTGCTGGCCTGCTTCACCGACCCCGCTCAGTTGGGGCGGGTGTGGCGTATCAGCGCCAGTCAGATCTACAACGTGCTGAAGCGCCTGGAGGGCAAAGGCTGGATCGTAGGGCACAAGCTGGAGGTTGAGAACGCGCCGCCGCGCACGGAGTACCAGATCACGCCGGCGGGCTACGACCGGCTGCTGGAATGGCTGCACGATCCAAATCCCTCGGCTAGCATCCGGCGCATTCGGGTTGAATTCCTCAGCCGGCTGTTCATCGCTCAGTTGCTGAACATCGCTGCTGATGCTATCGTGCAGCGCCAGCGGGCGGCCTGCCAGCGCCAACTGAGCCTGCTGAACGCCCAGCTGCGCGAGACGCCGGCGGGGCTGGCGCGTTTGTCGCTGGAACTGCACATCGCCCAGTTGGAAGCCATCCTAGCGTGTCTGGAGCGCTGCGAGACGATGATGCTGTTCAATTGAACCAGCTCATTTAGCTACGATGCCATCATCGAAAGGAGAACCTGTATGAAGTGGAACTATCGGCTGGTCATGCTTGTCCTGCTAGGGTTACTGATACTGAACGGAAATGTTGGCTTAATCGCCGCCCAGGACGCGTTGACGATCCAAGCGGATGAGGATTTACAGCCGGCTGTGGCGGCGCTGTATAAGGCCTTTTTCAACGCGGAGCCTGGCTTCGTCGCCGCGGATGGCGATCTGGTGGCGACGACCGATCGCGCCTCTCTGCCGGACGATTTCCAGGGTGTGCCGCCGCACTTCTTACCAGACGCTTTCTTCATCGCTCAATCGGAGCGGGCATCAGCATTCATCGATTTCGCCGTGTCGCCCGACGGTCAGCAGGCGTTGATCGATGCTGGTTTCCTGCCGGCGAGCGTGACCATCACCGACCAGGCGGGCAACTCGGTGGTGATCCCCCAGCCGGTGCGGCGAGTCATCACCCCATACAGCATCGCCACCTATCTGGTCTACGGCGTTGGCGCGGCTGACCGGCTGGTGGCGGGGGGCTATCTGGGCGCGCGCGACCCCATCGGCGCGGCGCGCATGGAAGCGATCGACCCGCGCTTTCCGCAGCTCAGCGGCTATGTGATGAACCAGCGCGAGATCAACATCGAAGAGATCGCCAACCTCCAGCCCGATGTGATCTTCACCAGCGCCCGATCGGCATGGCTCGACACAGTCGCGGAGCTCGACATCCCGATCGTGCTCTTCCAAGGCGAGTCGCCCGAACTGCTCAAACAGTCGATGCAAATTGCCGGGCAGGTCTTCGGCCCGAACGCGGCTGCCCGTGCGGCCGCTTGGTCTGCATACTACGACCGCATCTTCTCGCAGGTGATGGACGTCACAGACGACCTGGAAGCCGACGAACGCCCACGGCTGCTGATGGTGGGCACAGAGGCGCTGCGGGTGATCAGCGGGGACATGTATCAGACGGACATCATCGCCGCCGCCGGGGGGCAGTCGGTCAGCGCCGACCTGACGGGTTCCTGGAACGACGTCAACCTGGAACAGGTGGTGCTGTGGAACCCGGATGTGATCGTGATCGTGCCCTATGGCAGCGTGACGCCCGCGACTCTCGTCGACTCCCCGGAATGGCAGGTCGTCGCCGCGGTGCAGAACGGCCGGGTCTACAAGATGCCCAGTTGGGTCGCGCCCTGGGATACGCCCGTGCCCGACTCGGTGCTGGGCATCATCTGGCTGGCGCAGACGCTGTTCCCAGACCGGGTTAGCCTAGACTGCGCCGCCGAAGCGATGACCTTCTACAAAACCTTTTACGACTACGATCTGCCATCAGATGAGATCGCGGCGGTATGCGGGTCGTAACGCTCAGGCGATTGTGGCAGGGCGCGGACGTACAGGTTAGCGGACGAGATGTCCTCTACGTCGTCCTGCTGCTGCTGCCATTCGCGCTGATCGTGCTCTCGTTGATGTTGGGGCTGTACAGCATCAGCGTGGAAAACGTGGGGCGCGCCCTGCTGTCGTCCATCGCGCCGGCGATGGCGGAAAGCGTGCCCCAAACTGAGCTGACGCTCGTCCTGCGCATTCGCCTGCCGCGGGTGCTTTCAGCCGCCTTGATCGGCGCGGCGCTGGCGAGCACCGGCGTGGCCTTCCAGGGGATTTTCAAAAATCCCCTGGTAGACTCTAACCTGCTGGGGGTGACTTCGGGCGCTGGCTTCGGCGCGGCGCTGGCGCTGCTGCTGGGGGGCACAGCGGCGTTGGTGCAGGGTTTCGCCTTCGGCTTCGGGCTGCTGGCCGTCTCATTGGCCTATGTGGGCAGCCGCTTGTACAGCACCGCCCCGATGATCGTCTTGACGTTGATGGGTATCTTGATCGGCTCCTTTTTCGGCTCGATGACCTCGCTGATCAAGTATGTCGCCGACCCGCTGAACACGCTGCCCGCCATCACCTTCTGGCTGCTGGGCGGATTGACGGGCGTCACCTGGAGCAGCGTGCCCAGCCTGGCGGTCATCACGCTGGTGGGCGGCGCCTTTTTGTGGCTGGTGCGCTGGCGGCTGAATATTCTGTCGCTCGGCGACGCCGAAGCGGTGACGCTGGGCATGAACCCGAATCGTTTGAAACTGATCATCATCGTGTGCGCCACCTTGATGACAGCAGCGGCGGTCGCCGTCGGCGGGGTCATCGGCTGGATCGGCCTCGTCATCCCGCACGCCGGCCGTATCCTGGTCGGTCCGGATCACAAGCGGTTGATCCCGGTCTCGCTGGCTCTGGGCGCTTCTTTTCTGCTGGCCATTGACAACCTGTCGCGCGCGCTGCTGCCGACAGAAGTGCCGCTCGGCGTCTTGACCGGGCTAGTGGGCGTGCCGCTCTTGATCCTGCTGCTGCGCCGCAACCAGACAGGCTGGTGATGATACTGGAAGCGCGAAACGTCACTTTTGCCTACGCCGCGGGCGTCCCTGTGCTGCGCCGAGTCTCGCTGACGCTCGAACGGGGAATGATCCTGTACCTGCTGGGACGCAACGGCTGCGGCAAGACAACGCTGATGCAGTGCCTCAGCGGCGGGCTGAGGCCGAACGCCGGGCAGATCACGCTTGACGGCCGCGACCTGCACAGCTACGCGCCGGCGGAGCGCGCGCGGCAGATCGGCCTCATCCCGCAGATCCACACGCCGGCCTTCGCCTACACCGTCCGGGAGATCGTCCTGATGGGGCGCGCGCCGCACCTGGGATTGTTCGGCTCGCCGGGTAAACGCGATTACCTCATCGCCGATGAGGCGCTCGAAAGCGTAGGGCTGGCGCATTACGCCCACCGCCCGTACACCCAGATCAGCGGCGGCGAGCGCCAGCTCGTCTTGATCGCGCGCGGGCTGGCGCAGCGCTGCCAAGTGCTGCTGATGGATGAGCCGGACGCGCACCTCGACCTTCACAACCAGCAAAAGGTCATGGAGATCGTCGCGCGGCTGGCCGGTCAGGGTCTGTCGTTCATCGTGTCGTCGCATGCGCCGAACAACGCGCTGGCCTACGCCCACTGGGTGCTGCTGATGAAGACGGGGCGCGTGTTATCTGCCGGCGCGCCGGCGGATACCCTGACCGCCCCCCTGCTCTCAGACGCCTATGATCTGGAGGCCGATGTGATCTACGATGGCGCTGACGACCAGCGAGTCCCGCGCGCTGTCCTGCCGCGCCGGCGTACACGATGAGCCTATCTCCAGCAGCCGTCTGGGCGAAGTTCAGCCCAACCCAGGGAAACCAGATCGTGGTGACCGGCGACAGCGGCGCGGGCAAGACGACCTGGTGCGCGGAGCTGGCGGCCTATGTGCGCGGTCTAGGTTTGCAGGTCGCCGGCTTGTCATCGCCCGGGGTATTTGTGGACGGGCAGAAGACGGGCATCGGCTTGGTAGACCTCGCGTCCGGCGAGCGCCGGCAGTTGGCGACGCGCCGGCTCATCCGGGACGAGGCTTCGCCCACGCCTAACTGGCAGTTCAACGCTGAGACGCTGGCATGGGGGGAGGCGGTGCTGAAGCGGATCGCGAGCTGCGATCTGCTGGTGATTGATGAACTCGGCCCGCTGGAGCTGCTTCACGGTCAGGGCTGGCATTATGCGCTGCCCCTGCTCGAACGGCGCTGCTACATGCTGGCGTGCGTCGTGGTGCGCCCAGGACTTCTGGCTCGCTTCCAGCAGCTTTTTCCTCTGGCGCAGGTGATTGACCTTCAAGCCGTCTGATGCCCCGCCTGCCATCGGCGCGGCCGGCATCGGGTGGCCGCCCCCGCAAACGCCAGGAGCGAGGCGCGCGCCCCGCTCCTGGACTTCATCTCATCGCAATGCCGGCTTGCGATCACCGTTTGGCGCGGGCGAAGCCTTTGCCGTAGAACGATTTCGGGCTGAGCTTCTCGGCGTAGTGGCGGAGCTGCGCCGTCACCTGCGCCGGATGCATGCTGCCGCCGTTGGCGCCCACAATCTGGGCGGCGATGCCGGCCACATGCGGCGCGGCCATGCTCGTGCCGGCTGCCCAGTATTGGCATCGGCGCTGGTGACGACAGCCGCGCCGATCTGCGGCAGGTTGCGGACGACGCGCCCGCCCGCCAACTGCGACTGCATGGCCGCCGCGCTGCCGACCTGGCCTTCGATCTGAGAGATCACGATGTAGCGGCGCGGGGCATTCTGCGCGCTGGTCACCGAGACCGACAGCAGCGCCACCAGCACCACCATCAGGACGAGAATGAGCGTCTTGCGTTTCATAACCTTTTCCCCTCTACACAATCTTCTTTTGATATGGCGGGAGGGACTCCCATTCCAACCATAACGCCGCGGTTGAAGATTAGCAACTAACAGTTTATTAACAGCTTCAGTAGCATTTTGCTGGAGTTTATTTGATGACTAAAAATTCTTAAGACTCTATGTGCCTGAATCCGTGCATAATGAAGTCGAAAAGCGCTGTCGTCATGGTTGATCATCGTCCGCTCATCGAGGAATCGAGCTGCCTATGGAGATCGCGTTTCCTGCTGCGTCCGCCGCCTTTGCCCCCGCTGACCGGGCTGCCCCAGCCGATCTACAACGACAGGCCGCCTACTTCGCCCATGATGCGCTGTTGGGGCGGCTGCTCAACGCCGTGCCGGACATCTTCCTCATCCTCAACGCCCACCGCCAGGTGGTCTACACCAACGATGTCCTGCTGGAGAAGATGCGCGTCCGGCGGGAGGAATTCGGCCTAGGGCTGCGGCCGGGCGAGCTGTTCGGCTGTGTGCACGCCGCCGAAGCTGACGGAGGCTGCGGCACCACCGAGTTCTGCCGCATCTGCGGCGCGCACCAGGCGGTCATCACCAGCCTGCATGGGACTAGGGCGACCAAAGAGTGCCGCATCAGCACCCGCGACGGCTCGGCGCTTGATCTGCAGGTGACGGCTACCCCGCTGGAGATCAACGGCGAAGCCTTCACGCTGTTCGCCGTCAAAGACATCAGCAGCGAGAAGCGCCGGCGGGTGCTGGAGCGTCTGTTCTTCCACGACCTCCTGAACACGGCCGGCGTAGTCATGGGGCTGGCAGAAGTGCTGCAAGACGCCTCTCCTGACGAGATCGAGCTGGTTCGCAGCCGGGTGTTCACGCTGTCGCTGCGGTTGATTGACGAGATCAACGCTTACCGCGAGCTGACCGAGGCGGAGAATGACGAGCTGCGCGTCCGTCCCGATCTGGTGGACAGCCGGTCGCTGCTGCGCGAACTCCGCGACCAGTACGCCGCCCACGAACTCGCCCACGAGCGCGGGCTGGTGATCGCGCCCGACAGCCAGCCGGTCGAGCTCTACACCGACCCGACGCTGCTGCGCCGGGTGATCGGCAACATGATCAAGAACGCCCTGGAGGCTTGCAAACCGGGGCAGACTGTGACGCTGCGCTGTGCTCTCGTGGAGATGGCGGTCGAATTCAGCGTGCACAACCCGACCTACATGCCGCGCACGGTGCAGCTCCAGGTCTTTCAACGCTCGTTCTCGACCAAAGGCGCGGGCCGCGGCCTGGGCACGTACAGCATGAAACTGCTCAGCGAGCGCTACCTGGCCGGCAGCGTGAGTTTCGTCAGCACGCCTGAAGACGGGACGACTTTCTTCGCCCGCTACCCGCTGGAACTGCCAGCGACCTAGCCGAACCAGCCGCGCCGGGCGCTGACGCCGTGGGTGAGCGTGGTCAGCCCGCCGCCGTCGAGCTGGTAGATGGGGCGCAGCTCGTCCAGCAGCAGCCGGATATCGCGCGGACGGGCGCGGCGGTTGAGCATCTCCAAGAAACCGCCCCAGCGCCGGAACAGGCCGGGCGCGTCCGGCGTCTGGCCGGCGTCCCAGCGCCAGGCTTCGGGATAATAGTAGTAGTAGATGAGGTAGGCGCCGGCGGTGACGAGCGACACGCCGCGGGCGCTGTAGCCCCACAAGTCGAGACCAGCTTGGGCCGCCGCCTCAGCCGTCAGCGTCAGCGCCGCTACCGCCTGCAACTGCCGTTCCATGCCGCGCCCGTCGCCGGCTTCGACCAGGGCGGGCAGGTAGCCCTCAGGCCGTACCTCATCGCGCACCGTCCGGCGGAAGATGTCGGCCCCGGCCTCCAGCAGATCCGACCGCTCCAGCACGACGCCGGCGGCGGCGGCGACCGCCCCCAGCCCGATCTGTTCGACCAGCGAAGCGGGCGGCGTCGCGCTGAGGGCGGCGACGTAGTCGGCAAACTGCTCCAGCCAGGCGGCGCTTGCGGACGCCGGAAACGCCGGATGGTCGCGCACCATCTCAAAGGTCTGCGCCAACGCCAGCGCCCGGCCGCACTGCTCGAAGCTTGAAGCCGGCGCATCCTCCCAACCCGCGCCCTGCTGCAGCGCCTGAACGGCGCGTTCGCCGGCGTCCAGATCATCGCTGAAGCGCCAGCGCAGGCCGTCCCAGTGGGCGGCGGCCAGCGCCCCCGCCGGCGCTGGCTCCTGCAGCCGCGCCCAGGCCTCGCGCAGCGGGCTGCGGTCGTGGTCGCGCCGCGCCGCGCGGACGTGTTCCGGGCCGAAAAACAGGCCAAAGTGCGTGAAAGCAGACATGACGTTACACTGATCCTGACGGGCCGGCCTGTCGCCAGCGCCGGCGCCCTGGGCTGCACATCGCGCTGAGTATAGCGTGATTTTCGCACGAATTGGGAATATGATAGGATACTGCTAGGCTGCGTTCACCGGCTGTCGGAGGCGTTTATCCCGGCAGTGTGCGCCTCAGGGCGGTGAGTGAAGCGGCGGGGACAACCCGTGTAGACGGGATGAATTGGCGAGCGATGTGAGCGAGCAGACACCGTGAACGATCAGGAACGCCCCCCGGTCCCGCCCGAACCGGACACAACCCAACCGCTGCGCTCGCCTGTTCGCCCCCAGCAGGCGCCGCCAGAGGCCGCCCGGCCGATCGCCTCGCCCGTGTCGCCGGCCGGCGCGCCGGCGTCGGGCGGCGGCCCTATGCCGCAGGACCCGCAGGCGGCGCTGGAGGCGCTGCGCCGTAAGATGGAAGCCGTCGCCAACGAGTTTCATCAGGGCAAGATCAACCGCGCCCAGTTCAACGCCATCTACGGGCGCTACAGCGAGCAGCGCGCCATCATCGAGCGTCTCATCCAGCGCGACCCGTCCAATCCCGCCTGGAGGCAGGCCGCCGCCCCCGGCCATACCTCATTTTTGCGCGAGCACTTCGAAGCGCGTCTGCTGTACTATCTAGTTTATCAGCATAACATCCCGGTGCCGCTGATGATGGGCGGCAAACAGCAGCCGGACATCAACCAGATCAGCCAGGTGCTGAAGACGCTATGGTCTATGCCCAACCGCCCCAAGGTGGGGCTGGCGCGCAAGAACATGGGCTCAGGCCGCTGGCTCATCCTGGCGATGGGCGAGCATGCCGTCACGCTGGGGATGTACTCGCTGGAGCCATCCGCCGCCCAAGCTAACCTGGTGCGCGATCTACATGCCGACTTTGAGCGCGCCAACCGCGCCGCCCTGGAACGCGGCACGCGCTCGCTCGATCGGTTTGTATTCCCCCAGCGGGCGCTGGCCGAGAAGCATTCTTGAGCGGTATGCGCGCCCGCGTAGGTCTCGCCATCTGCCTGCTGATCGCCAGCCTGTCCCTGGCGGAGCCAGCGCTGCGGGCGCAGGGCGACTGCGGCCTAGTCGCGGCGGTGCAGCCCCCAGTCGATACCACCGCTTTCCGTTTGGTTCAGCGCTTCGGCGTCCCCAGCCCGCGCCATCAAGGGCGCTATCACACCGGCGAAGACTGGTACGGCGGGCGCGGGACGAGCTACGGCCAGCCGGTGCGGGCGATCGCCGCCGGCCGGGTGACCTACTCAGCGCCGACCGGCTGGGGGCGCGACGGCGGCGTCGTCATCATCGAGCACACGCTGCCCGACGGCAGCGTCATGTACAGCCAGTACGGCCACATGCAGGAGGTCAGCGGCTATCCTTTCCCGCCGCGCTACAGCTGCGTGCGCATGGGTGATGTCATTGGCGGGGTAGGCGATGTCCGCCCCGCGCCGCACCTGCACTTCGAGATGCGCGTCAGCCAGCCGGACGTGCCGGGTCCAGGCTATACCTGGGCTGACCCGACGGCGCTCGGCTGGCGGCCGCCGTCGGCGATGCTCGCCAACTGGCGAGGATGGCTGCACCCGGCGCACCGCTGGCATCTGGAACTGCGCGCGGCGGGCGCGCCTCCGCCCACCGTCCTAGACGACAGCAGTCTGGTTGTGGTGGATGGCGACCGAGTCCGCCGTGTCACGCCCGACGGCCGGGTGCTGTGGCGGCTCAGCCTTGACCGGCCGGCGATCGGCGTGATGGCGCGCGCTGGCCAGCCGGTCATCATCTACGCCGACGGCAGCTTGCAGGCGGTGGGGCTGGATGGCGCGCCGCTGGAGCGTTGGGCGCTCAACGAGCCGCTGCGGGCGATCTTCGAAGCGGGGAGCCAGCGGCTGGCCCAGACGGCCGCCGGCGCGCTCATCGGCTTGAGCGGCGACCTGCAGGCCGTCGTCTGGCGGCTGGAGGGGCTGCCGCCGGTCATGCGGGTGGCCGCCGCGCCGGGCGTGATCGGGGCGCTGACGGCCGACAGCGCGCTGCTCATCCTCTCCGCCGACGGGCGGCTGCTCGACCGCGCTCAACTGCGCGAGCCGGCCGCGCTGGCCGCCGCGCCGGACGGCGGGCTGTTGGCCTATACGCGCGCCGGCCTGTGGCGCATTGACGCCGCCGGCGTCTGGACGCCGCTGCTGGCTGACCAGGCTCCCCCCGGCGGCGCGGGCGCAGCGGCGCTGCAAGACGCGCAGGGCAATCTAATCCTGTACGGCGTCACCGACGTGCCGGCGCTGCGGGCGTATCGCCCGGATGGGACGCCCCTGTGGACGACGCCGACGCCGCTCATTCGCGGCCAGACAGCGCTGTTTCAACACGGTGCGCTGCTGTATCTGGTCAGCGGCGGCGGCGACCTGGTGACCGCCCGCGCGGCGGATGGGGCGCTGTGCGGGCAGGTCAGCTTGCACGGGGACGGGCGCACACCCGCTTGGAGCCAGGTGGGCAGCGATGGCATCCTGCGGCTGATGGTTGGCGCGCAGATCGCCGCCTATGACTGGGCTGCGCTCGGCCAGGGCTGCGGCTGAACCCTGAGCCGCTGCCGCGATCGTGGGCGTGGGGCGGTCTCAAAGCGCACAAAGATAGCGCGCCGGTTCAAAATCACCGGCTCAGACGTCAGAGGCCATGTTTTGCGGCGGCGCTTTGTAAACATCAGCTTCCCCAGGTTGTAGGTTTTATGTCCATTTGATGAGGCAGCGTAGTCAGAGGCGGACTGGCTTCAGATCGCAGGTGACGTGCAGCGCTAACCCGCGTAGAATAACAGCAGGCCGGGCGGTGGGCAGCCGCCCTGGACGATCATGGTTCGACATGTGTAGATTGTGGTGATGAAACGTCATTGGCTTTTTTCGTTCCTGGCGCTGGCGTCGCTGGCCGCCGCCGCGCTGGCCTGCAACCTGGGCAGCCCGGAGGCGCCGCCCACCCTGGTGCCGCGCGCGACCGACACCCCCCTGCCGACTATCGGCTACGCCACGCTCAGCCCGGAAGAGCTGCCGCAGCCGGCCGCCACCGCCCCGCCCGCCGATGCCAACCTGTCCAACCTGCTCAACCGCGTCGAATCGGACCGCCTGTTCCTGCATGTGGACACGCTCCAGCGCTTTCAGACCCGCCATGTCAATTCCGGCGACGCGCCCAACCGGGGCATCATGGCGGCCTACCGCTACATTCGCTCCCAGTTCGAGAGCTTCCAGAAGGATTCCGGCGGGAACTTCACCGTTTTCGATCATCCATTTCGCCTCAACTGGGCGGGCGTGGAAACGACGCAGTACAACATCGTGGGCATCATCCAGGGCAAAGAGGTGGGCGGCGGCGTGATCGTCATCGGAGCCCACTACGACAGCATTTCGATGAACCCGGACGATGGCCAGTACTACGCGCCGGGGGCCAACGACAACGCCTCCGGCGTGGCCGCGCTGATCGAGCTGGCGCGCATCCTCAGCGCGCGTCCACACCGGGCGACGATCATGCTGGTGGCGTTTGCGGCGGAAGAAGTGGGGCGGCGCGGCAGCATCGAGTTCGTCAAATACCTGCAGGAGCGCCAGATCCCGGTCAACGCCATGCTCAATTTGGACATCATCGGCAGCCAGTTCGGGCCCAACGGCGAGATGAACGACCGTCAGATCCGCGCTTTCTCCCAGGGGCCGAACGAATCGCCTTCGCGCCAGTTGGCGCGGGCGCTGAACCTGGTCAGCTTCCAGTACCTACCGTTCATGGAGGTGGTGGTGCAGGATTTGCCCGACCGGCAGGGGCGCTACGGCGACCATTTGTCGTTCAGCGAAGCCGGCTTTCCGGCGGTTCGCATCATCGAGATGAACGAGAACAAGACGCTGCACCACACCCCGCAGGACACCATTGACACCATCCAGGCCACCTACCTGACCCGCGCCACCCAGACGGCGCTGGCGGCGGCAGCGGTCTTGGCCGACGGTCCGCCGCCCCCGCGCAACATCAGCCTGCGCGACACCGGCCGCGGCACGCGCGCGCTGGTGTGGGAGCCCAGCCCAGGGGCGGCCAGCTACGTGGTCGTCCTGCGCCGCCCCAATTCGCTGATCTACGACCAGCAGTTCCCGTGGACGGGCAACCAGGTGGAATGGGACGGCTTCGTCGCCTCGCAGTTCGCCGGCCTAGCGGTGGCGGCGGTCGACGGCAGCGGGCTGATGGGGCTGCCGTCGGCGGAATATCCCATCCCGTAGCCGTATGCGCCGGCGCTGGTGGGCGCTGCTGCTGCCCCTGCTGGGGGCGGGGATGGCCGTGGCCGCCGGGCTGATCGGCCTGCGGCTGGCCGGCCAGGTCGTGGACTCCGGCTGCGCGCCCGCTCCCGGCGAATGGCTGACGCTCGTCCAGCGGCTGCTGCGCCACTACCGTCCGCCGTGCTCCAGCTTCTTCTGGCTGCCCGATCCCGGCGGCGAGTATCACATCCTGGTGCGGCTGAACAATTTCGGCCTGCACGCCCCCCCTCTAACTCTTGATAAGCCGTCGGACGTCTTCCGCGTGCTGCTGGTGGGCGACTCGTTCCCCCAGGGCTTGCAGGTTGAGATCGAGCAGGGCTTCCCGTACCGGCTGGGCGAGCGCCTCAGCCAGGCGAGCGGCCGTCGGGTCGAGGTCATCAATCTGAGCGTGGATGCCTACGGCACGGATCGCGAGCTGCTGCTGTACGCGCTGCTGGGCTGGCGCTTTCAGCCGGACGTGGTGCTGCTGTCAGTGTACGCGGGCAACGACGTGCTGGACAACGCGGTCGATCTGGAAGAGCGGCGCTACGGCTACCGGCTCGACCGGCCGTTCTTCACGCTGCGCGGCGGGCTGACGCTGCACAACAGCCCGATCTTTGACCCGGCGCTGTACTCCGCGCCGGCCTTTGGCTGGCTGACCGGGATGCAGGCGCGGCAGGCGCCGCCGCCGCCGCCCAACCCGCCCCTGCGGCCGGCGGTGACGCGGGCCGAGCCGTATGAGATCGAGTATCCGGTGGAGCTGGGCGTCTATCTGCCGCCGGACGCCCACTGGGCGGCGGCCTGGGCGCTCACCGAGCGGCTGCTGCTGACGTTCCGCGATCTCGTTCACAGTCAGGGGACCCGGCTGGCGGCGGTCATCATCCCCGACCGGCGGGCGGTGCACGTGGAAGATTGGGCGGCGACGCTGGCGCAGTACGGCGGCCGGCTGCCCGGCCTGCGGGCGTCCGATCCGCTGGCTCCCGCCGCCCGGCTGGAGCGCTTCCTGGGCGAAAACGGCGTGCCGGCGCTCAACCTGACCTGGGCGCTGAAGGCCGCCGCCAATCGTGGAGAGCGCTTGTACTACGCTGGCGACGGCCACTTCAACCCGCGCGGGCATGCGGTCGCCGCCGACCGGCTGGCGCTGTGGCTGCGCGAGCTGCGGCTGGTCCCGTGATCGACGCTCAATCTAGCGGACGCGTCTGGTACAGGCGGCCGTCCTCGAAGCCGCGCTTGCGGTAGTATGCGCGCGTGCCCACGGCCGAGATGACCGCCAGCCGCCGGAAGCCGCGCGCGCGGGCGATCGCCGCCGCCCGTTCGATGAGCGCCCGGCCCAGCCCGGCGTGCTGCGCCCGGCCGGGGGCCGTCTCGCCGATCTCCAGCGATTGGCCGTACACGTGCACCTCGCGGATGATGGCCGCGCCGTCCAGCTCATCGGTGAGGGCGGGCGCGGCCGGCAGCGCCAGCCGCAGAAAGCCGGCGATGTCGCGTTCCGGCGTGATGTACTGTAGGAAGATCTCCTGCCCGACGCCCGAGGCGTATTCCAGCTCGTCCAGCATCAATTCTGCCGCCGCCACCTGGCGGAAGCGCACCTCGCGGGCGCGGATGTCGCGCCCACGTTCGCCGCGCCGCGCCAGCTCATCCTCAACGATCTGGCGGAAGTTGGTCAGCTTGTTGCCGGCCACGATGTCGGTCGAGGGGATATCGCGGATGACGCGCGTCAGTCGGCAGTATTCGGGCGTCAGGCGGAAGCACGCGACCAGCACGTCTAACAGTTCGTCATGGGTGTACGGCCGCCACGAACCATCTTGATAGCGCGCCATCAGTTCGGCGCTCTCGATGAGCGAGCAGGGGTAGACCTTCAGCTCGTCCGGACGGAAATCCGGGTCATCGAACAGCCGGCGGTAGTCGGCGATGTCGGCTTCCGGCGACGAGCCGTACAGGTTGGGCATCCAATGGGCGTGGATCTTGAAGCCCATCTGCCGCAGCAGCCGCACCGCCCGGCGGGTGGCGGCGACGGTGTGGCCGCGCTTGTTCAGCCGCAGCACGCGGTCGTCCAGGCTCTGGAAGCCGATCTGGACTTTGGTGCAGCCCAGCCGCCGCACCCGCAGCACTTCCTCCGGGCTGATGTGATCGGGGCGCGTCTCGATCACCAGGCCGACGCAGCGGCAGGCGGCCGTCTCGTTCTGGCGGTGGGCGGCCTCCAGTTCCTCCCAGGTCGCGTATTCGTCCACCGGCGACCGGGGGCGCTCGCCCCGCGCCACCGCCTCGGCCAGCTCGTGCGAGCGCGCCATCTCGTCGCGGTAGACGG
Source organism: uncultured Anaerolineae bacterium (assembly GCA_937922795.1). Classification (GTDB taxonomy): domain Bacteria; phylum Chloroflexota; class Anaerolineae; order Aggregatilineales; family Phototrophicaceae; genus CFX2. Next base: position 6,334 of record CALAJK010000003.1, on the reverse strand, counting down.
TCTGCACCACAGCGTTGTAGCGGCGCTCCAGCCGCGCCCCGTCAATCGGGGCGTTCACCGTGTTGCGCTCCGGGTGGAGCTGCGAAACCCGGCGCAGAGCGTCCTCGACCTCGGCGCGGCGGTCAACGCCCTGGCCGAAGTCGTGCAGCGCGTCGAAGATGCGCTTGATGAACCAGATCTGGTAGGTTTCCGGGTAGAAAGACCAGGTTCCGCCCAGGATGATGACCTCGATCTTGTCGGTCGGGTGGCCAGTGTGGTGGTAGGTCAGCAGGCGGGTGTAGGTCTGCAAATACGGGTCGAAGGCGTTCTGCTCGGCGCGCTGCGCTCCCGGTTCGTCGGAGAGATAGCTCTTGGGCATGCGCACGTCGTTGGGGCAGAAGATGCACTCGCCAGGGCACGGGAACGGCTTGGTCAGCACCGTCACCGGCGTCACGCCGGAGCTGGTGCGCACCGGCTTGCGGCGCAGGTACTCGACTACGCCGGGGTCGAACGGGGGCAGATGCGTGCCGGCGAAGGCGCGGTAGGCGGCGATCAGTTCATCGCGGCTGTAAGCGCCGTCGCCGCCTTTAGGGTATTCCCGCAGAAGCTGTTCCAGCCGTTTGCGGGGCAGGCCGGGCTGGCTGACCACCGTCCGCAGGATGGCCAGCAGCGGCTCACGGTGGGCGTCCAAATCTAAAGCGGCGCGCGGTCTCATCGTTGACTTCCCATCTGCCATCCCTCACAATATTACACGCATGCAGCGCATTGTAAACGGAATATGGGTTGTGACAAGCCCGCGCTGTCCCAGCGCGCCGGCGCTCACAGAACATGCCCACCCGCTGAGGGGACGCGCATGAACGCTGATACCGTCCAGCGGCTGAACGCCCTCAACCGCGCTTTCTACCGCGTCACAGCGGACGCGTTCGACCAGACGCGCCAGACGCCGTGGTCGGGCTGGGACGGCCTGCTGCCCTGCCTGCGCCCGCCGCTGCGCGTGCTGGACGCCGGCTGCGGCAACGGGCGCTTTGGCGTCTATTTGTGGGAGCGGCTGCGGCCTGCGGATGACGACGCGGCGGCGGCGTCCATCTGGCTGACGTACCACGGGCTGGACAGCAGCCCGGCGCTGCTGGCGCGGGCGCGGGCGGCGCTGGCCGGGCGGCCGGGGCTGGCGGTTCATCTAGAGGAGCGCGACCTGCTGGACAGCCCGCCCGCCGCCGGCGAGTACGACCTGGCGGCGCTGCTGGGCGTGCTGCACCACGTCCCCGGCGCGGCCAACCGCCGCCGGCTGGTGCAGGCGCTGGCGGCGCGGCTGGCCCCCGGCGGACTGCTGGTCTTCACCGCCTGGCGCTTCTACGAGCACCCCCGTTTCCGCGAGCGCATCGTCCCCTGGCCGGATGACCTGGCCGGGCAGGTGGAGCCGCATGACTACCTGCTCGACTGGCGGCGGGGCGAACCAGCGCTGCGCTACTGCCATTACATAGACGACGCCGAACACGACGCGCTGGTGGCGGCCTGCGGCCTGCGCGAGCTGGCGCGCTACCGGGCGGACGGCGCCAATTGTTACAGCGTACTGCGGCGCGTGTAAGGTTCGGCGCAGATGATGAGTCTGAGTAGTGCGATCAATCGTAATGAACGGCTGAGGTGACGAATTTATGAGCAAGGATGTGCAGCGTGTGAATCTCATCATCAAAGACCGCGCCACCGGCGCGATCATCGCCAGCGGCCGCGAAAATGACACTGCGCTGGAACTCGAAGGCAACTGGTACTTCGCGCCTGAAGCCGTCAATATGGACTATCTGGTCATCACCGACCGCACCTATGTTTGCCCCTACAAGGGGATGTGCTACTGGATTGACCTGGTGTCCGGCAGCCACCACACGCGCAACGTGGCCTGGGTGTACCAGAACCCCAAACCGGGCTACGAGTTCATCAAAGACTACATCGGGTTCTACGCCCGCAGCACGTCCGGCACAACCGCGGAACGCGTCGCCGATGAAACCGGGTAAAGTGCGGCCGCTGGCGGTGTGCGTCTTCCGGCGGGACGGGCGTATCCTGGTCGCCGAAGGCTACGACCGCGTCAAGCGGCAGACGTTCTACCGGCCGTTGGGCGGGGGCATCGCGTTCGGCGAGACCGGCGCGCAAACCGTCATCCGCGAAATACGCGAGGAGATCGGCGCGGAAGCGGCTGAGCTGCGCTACCTGGGCACGCTGGAGAATATCTTCACCTACGACGGCCAGCCCGGCCATGAGATCGTGCGGGTGTACGACGGCGTGCTGACCGATGAGGCGCTGTACCAGCGCGAGACCATCGAAGGCCGCGACGGCGATGAGCTGCTGTTCGTCGCCCGCTGGCTGCCTTTGGACGATTTTCGCCGCCCCGGCGCGCCGCCACTGTACCCCGACGGCCTGCTGGCGCTGCTGGACGAAGAGACGTAGCTCAACGCCGCCCCCAGAAGCGAGGCCACTATGGAACTGTACATCATCCGCCACGGCCAATCGACGAACAACGTCACCATGATGGCCGACCCTTTCGCCCGCGAAGCCGACCCGCCGCTGACCGAACTCGGTCAGGAGCAGGCGGAGCGGCTGGCGGCGTATCTGGCGGGCGGCCCAAACCTGGAAGACCGGGTGATGCAGATGCCCGGCGAACGGGGCGTGCCCCGCGGCCACAAGCTGACGCGCCTGTTGTGCAGCCCGATGCGGCGGGCGCTGCAGACGGCGCAGCCGCTGAGCGCCGCGCTCGGCCTGCCGGTCGAGGTGTGGGTAGATCTGCACGAGCACGGCGGCTTGTACCTGCAAAGCCCGGACGGCGAGGGGCGCGGTTTCCCCGGCCTGACCGCCGCCGAGATGCGGGCGCAGTTTCCGGGCTGCATCCTGCCGCCCGAAGTCACCGACCGCGGTTGGTGGGAGCCGGCGCGCGGCAAGGAAGACCTGGCTGGCTGCATGGCGCGAGCGGTGCGAGTCGCCGCCCGGCTGCGCGGCTGGGCCGAGATCCAAGAGCGGGTAGCGCTGGTGACGCACGGCACTTTCGCCGATAAGCTGCTGAAAGCGCTCTACAACATGCTGCCCGGCGACGACCTGCAACACTGGCTGTACAACGCCAGCCTGACCCGGCTCGACTTCGACAAGGATGGCCGGCTGATGCTGCGCTACGTGAACCGGGTTGACCATCTGGATGGCGACCAAGTGTCATGAGGCCGCACCGCCCGCCGTCTACAGCCCCCACAGGCGGACGGTGTTATCGCCGCTCCCGGACGCCAGCCGCGTCCCATCTGGGCTGAAAGCCAGCGCCAGCGTCGGGCGGTCGTGGCCACGCAGGACGCCCACGGCCGCGCCGGAGGCCGCTTCCCAGAAACGGATGGCCAGATCGCGGCCTGAAGTCGCCAGCAGCGTCCCATCCGGGCTGAAGGCCGCCGCGTCCGCCCCGCCGAAGTGCGCCGGCGCGCGCCAGCGCAGGACTCCGGTCGTCGTTTCCCACAGCCGCACGCTCCCGTCTTTGCTGGTCGTGGCCAGCGCCGTACCGTCTGGGCTGAGCGCCAGCGACCGCACCCAGTCGTCGTGCGCCAGCGTCGCCCGCGCCGCGCCGGCCTCAATGTCCCAGATGATCGCCGATCGATCCCAACTAGCGGAGACCAACTGGCCTTCGCCGCAGAAGATGACGCGGACGACCTCGGCGGCGTGCCCGGCCAGGGTGCGCAGAAGCGCGCCGGCGGCAGCGTCCCAAATCCGCGCCGTCCGGTCGGCGCTGCCGGTGGCCAGCCGCGCGCCGTCCGGGCTGAGGGCTACCGCGTCCACCGAGTCGGCATGGCCGCGAAACTCGGTGAACGTCCCGCCGCGGCGCAGATGCCACAGGCGGGCGGTCGTGTCGGCGCTGGCAGAGGCGATTTGCGTCCCGTCGCGGCTGACGGCGATGCGCTTGACCGGCCCGCCGTGGCCGGTCAGCGTGCCCAGCACCTGGAGCGTGTCGGCGGCGTGCAGCGTGATGCCGTCCGCGCTGGCGACGGCCAAAGCCCGCCCGTTGGGCGACCAGGCCAGATCGCTGATCCAGCCGCGTCGGGCGCGCGCTAGTTCATGCAGGCCGTCGAGCGTGTCGCGGGTGATGCGGGGCGTCATAGTAGGCAGGCGGTTTCTCCATGAGATCGAGGTGATGTTCGATTCGACTATAGCGCAAGCCGGCGCGGACGGCATGGTATAATGCGCCGCATGGTTCACGTGGGGCTGAACGCGCATTTGCTGTCGCGCCGAGCAGGCTACCGAACCGCCGGCATTCACGGCTACATCTGGCACACGCTGGCGCACTTGGCCGCCGCCGCGCCGCCCGGCTGGCGGCTGACGGCGCTGGTCGGTCGGGACAGCCCGGCGGCCTTCCCCGGCGTGGCGCTGCGCCGCGCCCGCCTGGATACTGAAGCGCCGCTGCGCCGCATCCTGTGGGAACAGGCGCTCCAGCCGTGGGCGCTGGCCGATTTCGACCTGTACCACGCGCTGGCGTTCGTGTCGCCGCTGTGGCTGCGCCTGCCCAGCGTCGTCACTGTCTACGATCTGAGCTTCATCCACTACCCGCAGGTGCTGCCGGCGTCGCGGCGGCTGTATCTGCGGCTGTTCACGGCGCTGTCCTGCCGCCGCGCTCGCCGGGTGATCGCCATCTCGCACAGCACCGCCCGCGACGTGGCGGCGGCGTTCGGCATCCCGCCGGCGCGCATTGACGTGGCGGCTCCCGGTTACGACGCAAGCGCCTACCGCCCGCTGCCGGCGGCGGCGACAGCCGCCTTCCGGGCGCGGCGCGGGCTGCCAGATCGCTTCTGGCTGTTCATCGGCACGCTGGAGCCGCGCAAGAATCTGCCGGCGCTGCTGGAAGCCTATGCCGCTTTGCCGCCCGCCGAACGGCTGCCCCTGGTGCTGGCCGGCGGCCGGGGCTGGGGGTATGACGCCATTTTCGCGGCGGCCGAACGCCTGGGGCTGGCGGACTGGGTGCAGTTCCCCGGTTTTCTGCCCGCCGATGAGCTGCCGTTCTGGTACAATAGCGCCGAAACGTTCATCTACCCCTCGGTGTACGAGGGGTTCGGGCTGCCGGCGCTGGAGGCGATGGCCTGCGGCACGCCGGTGATCGTCTCGGACAGCGCGTCGCTGCCGGAGGTGGTCGGTTCAGCCGGGCTGCGCGTCCCGCCGCAGGAGACGGCCGCTTGGACGGCGGCGCTGCGCCGGGCGGGCGCGGATGCCGCGTGGCGGGCGGCAGCGCGCGAGGCGGGGCTGCACCAGGCGGCGCGCTATGACTGGGACGAGACGGCGCGCCAGACCATCGCCAGCTACCAGCGGGCGCTGGCCGGCATGTGACGGCCGGCGCGGAGGAAGTGCCGTCCAGGATCGCTGTCAGCGCTGACGTCTAGATGACTTGAGCAAGATGATGATGGCTGAATTACAACCTTCTGTCCGAAAACTTTATATGCCGCCCGGCTTCTACCCGGCGTTAGACGCCGCCCTGGTGTTCATCGCGTTCGCGCTGGCGTACTATCTGCGCTACGAGCTGCAGATCATCCGCGCGGTGGACGGCGCGAACCGCGCCCCGTTCCTGCCCTACCTGCCGTATGCGATCGTGTTCGCCCTGCTGCTGTACCTGAACTACCAGGGCAGCGGGCTGTACCGCAGCAACCGCGGTCGTTCCTACATGGAGGAGCTGTACAGCCTGTTCAACGGCATCACCAACGCCACGGTGGTGGTGCTGGGGCTGTATTTTGTGTTCCAGCCGCTGGTGTTCAGCCGCCTGATGCTGCTGTATGTGGCGGTCATCAGCTTCGGGCTGCTGGCGCTGGTGCGGCTGGCGCGGCGCGTGGTGCAGGCGCATCTGCGCGCCAAGGGCATCGGCGTGCAGCGGGTGCTGGTGGTGGGCGGCCGCGAGGTGGGCCGGGCGGTGCTGCGGACGATGATCGCCCGCAAAGAGCTGGGCTACCTGCCAGTCGGGTATGTGGACGATGACCCAGAGCGCGCCAGCGTCGACCTGGGGCGGGTGAAAGGTCTGGGCGGGCTGAAGAACCTGGGCAAGACCATCGCCAAACACCGGGTGGACCTGGTGGTCATCACCCTGCCGTGGTCGCAGCATGACCGCATCTTGGAGCTGGTGCAGACCTGCCGCCGCGCCGGCGCTGACGTGCGGGTAGTGCCGGACGTGTTCCAGCTCAACCTGCGCCAAGTGCATGTGGAGAGCCTAGATGGCATCCCGCTGCTGGGCGTGACCGGCAACGTGCAGTTCTCCAACCGCAGCTATCTCATCAAGCGGGCGCTCGACTTGGGGTTGATCCTGCTGGCGCTGCCGGCGCTGGCCGTGATCTTCGCCCTGGTGGCGCTGGCCATCCGGCTGGAA
>CALAJK010000002.1 GCA_937922795.1 uncultured Anaerolineae bacterium | reverse complement strand
AGCAGCGGCGTCCCCGTCGGATAGAGCAGATTGACCACCGTCATCAGGGGGCACAGCCAGCTCAAAGACCACATCAGCATGAACAGGCCGAGCACAGCGCGCACGTTGAAGGGTAGAACGCCGTCGCGCACGCACAGCCACAGCCCACCAAACCAGCGGCGGCGCTGCTGGATGAAATCGCGGATGGTGAAGGGCGACCGCTCGTACATGAACGCTGGCAGGAATTTGAAGCGGATGCCGAGCCGCAGAGCGACCAGGGCGAAATACGAGTCTTCGGTGATGCTGCCTGCCGTGCCGTGATCGAAGCCGATCAGACGCTCGACAGTCTGGTTGATCACGATGAACGAACCATGAAGCCCGAAGATGGCTTTGCCGTGCTCGAATTGCAGTCGAAAACGGCCCAGATCGTCGGCGACGCGGATCGAGTCCGCCAGCGTCGTCACCCAGTTGACGACGCGGCCGCGACCATACGTGATCACGCCTTGACCGATCGCCGGGTAGGTTTGTGCGCCTAGCTCGGACTGAAGTCGCTGTTCAGCCACGAAGGTGTGAATGGCGCGCACGGTTTGCGCGTCGAAGCGCGTTTCCTCGTCCAGATGAATGATCCAGTCGTCGGGATGAGCGGTAGAAGTTTCCAGCGCATATTGCAGCGCGCGCGCTTTGTACTTTGCGCCCTGCGGTGGACGATAGACGGGCGGCACGACGATGACGCGCACGCGCGGGTCTTCTTCTTCATTTACCGACAACGGAATATCCGTGATGACTTCGATCGCCCACTCTTCGTCGGTCAGCGCCTGGCTGAGAACCGCATAGGCAGCGCTGACATTCTCTTGGATCAGGTTCGGATTACTGCCGCGCGTCACATATCGGAAGTACAGGCGGATGGGCAGCGGCGGGTAAGTTGGCGCTGCCGGCGGCTGGCGGAACACGGGATAGCGGAAATAGCCGTAGAAATTGACCAGCGTGTAGGGCAGCGGCACCAGCCAAGCCAGCTTGAGCAGGGTCATCAAGGTATAGACCAGCATCGGTTTATCGTTGGGAAAGAACACCTCCGAAAAGATCAGCCCGTATCCCAAACCCAGCAGTGTCGCCAGCATCAGCAGCCCATAATACCCGGCCTGATGTGACGGGCGTATTGGAAAAATCGTCTGAGCCAGAAAATCGACAAGTCGCGAGAATAGAGAGATCGGCGAGGTCGTAGAGATAGATCGTGATGACATCCGTAAACATCTCACAGCGTCAGCGGTGTAGACAGCAAATGTGATGCAGACGCTCGGCAATGAGGGCTGCAGCGCGTCTCTCAAAAGCTTTATAAGCGCGTCATAACGAAATCGTAATGACCGAAACGGCAGATGGAACCTTAAGAAATGTTGCTACTAACCCAAAATTCATGAACATCAAATTTTCTTGACAGTTTGAGCAGCGGCCGCGCTCACCCCGCCGCCGCGGCGCGCAGTCGTACCTCGGCCGCAGGATGGCCGGGGGCGTTCCGCATTGTGCAGACCCCCGCCGCAGGCTACAATGAGCGCATACTGAATTGCGCCCGGAGCAGGCAGCATGGCTTTTGGCCGCCTCGACGTGTTCTGGCCAGACGGTCAGTTCATGACTTTTCACCTGGTGGAGAACAACATCTCGGTGGGGCGTTCAACGGGCAACACCATCGTCCTGGATACGTCCACGATTTCGCGCTACCATCTGACGATCACCCACGATGGCGAGCAGGCGATGGTGACCGACCTGGACTCGGTCAACGGAACGTTTGTGGATGGGACGCGCCTGACCGCCAACCAACCCCGGCCGCTGTACGGCGGCGAAGAGATCCAGATCGGCCATCTGCGCCTGATTTACCACCAGATTGACGAAGTGCCCACGCAGCCGATAGCGGCGGTGCAGGACACCACCCAGCGCATCGAACTGCGGCTGCCTGACTTCCGCCTGGACTTGATCGCGCCGGAGATCGCCGTCTCGCCCGGCGCCCACACTTCCGCCGAACTGTCCATCACCAACACCAGCGATCAGAAACGGCGCTACCGCGTCCAGGTCAGCGGCATGCCCGCGGAGTGGGTGCGGCTGGACCGCCAGGAGGTGGAGATCGCGCCTGAGGAAGCGGCGCAGGTGCTGATCAACTTCCGCCCCGCGCGGCGCAGCGACAGCCGGCCGGGGGATTACCCGGTGACGGTGCACGTGTCGCAGACCGACGATGAGCAGGCGCATCTAGAGGCACATTTCACCGTCCGCATCCTGCCCTACAGCGGTTTCGGATTGGCGCTGGCCAGCCGCCAGGTGCGCGACGGCGAGCGTTTCCGGCTGCACCTGCACAACCAGGGCAGCGGCGTGCTGCCGCTGTCGCTGAGCGGCAGCGACCCGTCCGGCAAGCTGCGCTTCCAGATCGAATCGCCGTTCGTGTCGCTGGCCCCCGGCCAGCGGCTGACCGTGCAGGGCAGCATCCGGCCGGCGCGCCGGGCGCTGGTGGGCAAACCGCGCGCCCATCGTTTCGATCTGCTGGCGCGTTCGAACGACGCCGCCCGCTTCCTGGCGGTGGTGCGCGGCCAGTTCATCGAGCGGCCGCTGCTGCCGGTGTGGGCTCCGATCGTCTTCGTCATCCTGGCGGCGGCGGCGCTGGCGCTGGTCGCGCTGGGGGCGGCGATGCTCACGCCGCGCCCAGAACCGCGCATTTTGGCGTTCACCGCCAGCAGCGCCCAAGTCGCGCAGGGGACGATGCTCAACCTGAGCTGGGAAGTCGCCGACGTGACCGACCTGATGGTGCTGGTGAACGGCGCGCCGGCCGTGGAAGGCGTGGGGCCGCTGACGCGCGGGCTGGCGCTGGATACGTCGAGCCTGTTGGGGGAGGTGACGCTGGAACTGGTCGGCAGCGGTCAGGGGCGGCAGGCGGCGGCCACCACCTCGATCTACGTCTACCGGCCGCTGGGCGACGGCTTCTTCACGACCACGCCGGAACGGCTGGTGCGCAATGTCGTCCAGTCGCTGGCGGTGAGCTGGAGCATCCCCGGCGCGGTCAGCACCCGGCTGAGCGGGTTGGACGCTTTCAGCACCGAGCCGATCCCGACGAACTTTGGCGAGTCCGGCAGCTTGATCGCCACCGGTATCGCCGCCCAGCCCTTCACGCTGCGGCTGACGGCCCAGGATGAGGTCGGCAATGTGCGCGAACAGACCCTGGATATCCAGGTGGTCAATCCGGAATGCCGGCCGGCGCAGGGCGCGGTGACGCTGCTGGCCGGCCCGGATGTGCGCCAGCAGGTGGTGGGCACCGTGCCGGCGGGCGCCTCGGTGGTCGTGGACGCCCAGGACGCCACTGGCCTATGGCTGCGCGCTCAGCTCCCCGGCGGGCTGACGGGTTGGGGCGCGCGGGGCGGCTTCGACTGCGGGCAGGCGTTCAACCCGCACGACCTGATCAAAGAGTTGAATGTGCCCACGCTGCCGCCGCCCACGCTCACGCCGACGGCGCCCCCCAGCGCTACCCTCCCGCCGCGCCCGCCGGCGGGCACGCCCACGCCGGAGCCGACCGCTTCGGGCTGAGGTTTTTCGCCACCAGGAGGGAGTATGCAGATTCAAGCGGATACGCTGTCCACGCTGCTGTCGCTGGGCGGCCAGTACCTGATCCCGATCGCGGCGCTGCTGCGCGCCTTGTACAGCGGCGTGCGCGGTAAGCTGCCGGAAGGCTTCGCCCAGATCATCGGGGCGGGGGCGTTAGCGGGCGTCACCGCGGCCGTCAGCGGCCAGTCGGTTGACCTGCGCGGCATCGTGCTGACCATCCTCAGCAACAGCGTCTTCACCGCCGGCCTGCTCAGCTTCATCGTCGTCTACCTGCTGCGGATGCCCAACTGGGGGCTGCTGGTGGACGCTATCGTCGGCGGCGCCATCGGCCTGATCGTGTGGCTGTTCACGGTGTACATCCTGGGCGAGCCCTGGCCGTGGTGGGCGGCGCTGCTGCTCATCCCGGCGGCGGCCGTCGGCTTCGTGGCGCTGCGGTTCGGGCTGCGGCAGATCATCCGGCTGGTGCGGCTGGCGACGTGGCTGGTGGGCATCGGCCTGGTGCTGATGGTCGCCGCTGGCGGTTTCTGGCTGTTGCGCAGCCTGACCGGCGCGGGTTAAGATCAGGCTCCTGTTCCCCAGTGTGCCGGAAGGGCGGCTGTCATGTACCAGACTTACCAGCTTTCTCATGCGGATGCGATGAAGATGATCGCGGCGGTGCGCGCCGAGCTGGAGCGCCAGGGCAAAGGGGCGGCGGTCGCGGTGGCCGACGCGCACGGCGAGCTGATCGCCTTTTTGCGCACGGATGGCTGCAAGCTGCCTTCGATCAACATCGCCATCCACAAAGCCTTCACCGCCGCCCGCGAACGCCGCGAGTCGAAAGCGGTTGGCCAATCGTCGCGGGAGGAGGGCTTCCCGATGACCAACTTCGGCGACCTGCGCTACACTGCCTGGGGCGGCGGCGTGCCGGTGGTCTACCAGGGGCAGGTGGTCGGCGCGATCGGCGTCAGCGGCCTGCCCGAAGATGAGGATGTCGCGCTGGCGCGCCTGGGGGCGGAGGCGCTCAACGGCTGACCGCCCACGGGCGTATTATGCACGTCGAACATTTGTCGCTCACCAACTTTCGCAACTATGCGCGGCTGGAAGTCAGCCTGCCGACGCGGCAGCCGGTCGTGCTGCACGGCGCTAACGCCCAGGGGAAGACCAGCCTGCTGGAGGCCATCTTCTACCTAGCCACGTCGCGCTCGCCCTACACGCTCAGCGATCGGCAGCTCATCCACTGGCGCGCCGAGGATGAGGTCATCCCATTCGCCCGCCTAGCCGCCGATCTGCACACCCGCCGCGGCGCCCTCGACCACCTGGAGATGACGCTGCTGCTGGAGCGCGCCGGCGACGGCAGCCAGCGCTTCAAAAAGACGATCCGCCTGAACGGGGCTGAAAAGCGGGTGATGGACGTGGTCGGGCTGCTGGCGGTGGTGCTGTTTCTGCCGCAGGATCTGTCGCTGATCGAGGGACCGCCCAGCGACCGTCGGCGCTTCTTAGACGGCACGCTGGCGCAGGTTGACCGCGACTACTTCCAGGCGCTGGCGGTGTACGAGAAGATCCTGCCGCAGCGCAACGCCCTGCTCAAGCGCATCGCCGACAAGCAGGCGTCGCCGGCGGAGCTGCCCTACTGGGATGAGCAGTTGGTAACCGCCGGCAGCGTCCTGATCGCCGGCCGGCAGCGCTTCCTACGCGAGCTGGAAGTGAGCGCCCAGACGGCGCACCTGGAGCTGACCGGGCGGCGCGAGCTGCTGACGATCCAGTACCAGCCGAGCTTCGCCCCCGCCGCCGAGGCCAATGGCCAGCTTTCATTCAACGCGCTGGGGCTGGATTTGCACCGCGAGCTCAGCCCGCAGCAGATCGCGCCGCAGTTCGCCGAGCGCTTGAACGCCGAACTAGATGAGTCGATCAATCGGGGTATGACGCTGTGCGGGCCGCACCGGGATGAGCTGCGGCTGTGCATCAACGGGCGTGACGTGGGGCTGTACGGCAGCCGCGGCCAGGCGCGCACCGCCGTGATGGCGCTCAAACTGGCCGAGCTGGAATGGATGCGCGAGCGCCTAGGCGAAGCGCCGGTGCTGCTGCTGGACGAAGTGGCGGCCGAACTGGACAGCCAGCGCCGCGCCTACCTGCTGGAACGGCTGGACGGCTCCGCCCAGACGCTGCTGACCACCACCGAACTGGATATCTTCCCGCGCAGTTTTTTGGAGCGGGCGGCCGTATGGCGCGTGACCGATGGCCAGATCAGCACCGTCGCGCCCAGTTTTTGACATTTGGGCTCGATACAGTATAATGCCCGCCAGCACAGAGGACGCTGTAGGCCATGATAATCCGCGGCTGTTTGGTGGCGATGTGTTGTCCGGGAGGAGATATCCAGGGCGGCAGCCCGGCTCCGGGGATTTAGCGTTCGTCTGAACCTGAACCGCTGGTCTCACGCCCTGGCTGCCGCGCCGGGGCGTTTTCGTTTACGCGCATGGGAGGAGGTAGACGACGACGTAAAGGCGAGGCTGTGAGATGAACACATCGAATGGCGGGTGGCAGTAGATTAGGCGGACGTGCGGCGCGTGGGGACTGCATGTCTGCCGCCCGCCGGCGTCTCGGCTATGTCTCGGCTATCCCGCTCATGCGGGGACGACTAGACTGTATTCGACCGATGGCGATGCTCAAGTGAATGGATTGAGGAGGAACCGACCGATGACGATCCCGATCGAACAACGCGGCTACGCCCACCCTGAGGCGCTGGTTTCGACTGACTGGCTGGCCGAACACCTGGATGCCCCTGGCATGCGCATCGTTGAGTCCAACGAGGATCCGCTGCTGTACGCATCCGGCCACATCCCCGGCGCGGTGCAGGTGGACTGGACGACCGACCTGAACGACCCGGTGCGCCGCGACTACCTGGACAAGGCCGGCTTCGAGAAGCTGGCGTCGCGCATCGGCATCACGCCAGAGACGACGGTCATCTTCTATGGCGACAAGAACAACTGGTGGGCGACCTATGCCCTGTGGGTGTTCCGGCTGTTCGGCCACGAAAAGGTCAAAATCTTGGACGGCGGCCGGCTGAAGTGGGAGAAAGAAGGCCGCCCGATGACGCGTGACTTCCCGGAGTACCCGCCCACCCAGTACATCGCGCCGGAGCGCGACGACAGCCGCATCCGCGCCTTCCGCGATCAGGTGCTGGCGCACATCCGCGCCGGGCGGCCGCTGGTGGATGTGCGCAGCCCGGACGAATACAGCGGCAAGCTGCTGCATATGGCCGGCTATCCGCAAGAGGGCGCGCTGCGCGGCGGTCACATCCCCGGCGCCAAGAATGTGCCCTGGGCGCGAGCGGCCAACACCGAGGACGGCACGTTCAAGTCGGCGGACGAGCTGCGCGCGATCTACGAGCAGGAGCAAGGGCTGTCCCCTGATCAGGAAGTGATCGCCTACTGCCGCATCGGCGAGCGCAGCAGCCACACCTGGTTCGTGCTGACGTATCTGCTGGGCTATCCGAATGTGCGCAACTATGACGGGAGCTGGACTGAATGGGGCAACTCGGTCGGCGTGCCGATCGAGAAGTAGCCTAGGACGGCGGGTGGGGCGCGTTGCGGCGCGCCCCACGCTGGCGGATGCGCCGCCGGATCAGCGGATGGGCACCGCCCCCACGTTGCCGCTGACCGACACGAACGGCGCGTAAATCCAGCCCACTTTGCCCTCGTAGCGCACTTGCAGCCAGAAGTTCTGGCCGCCCTGCACGGTGCGGCCGATCAGCTCGGTCTGCGCGCCCCACGGGATCAACCCGATGCGCTCGGCGCGCTGGCTGGGCCGGCGGCGGAAATTCATCACCGCGCGCGGCGAAGCAGTGGCCCCCACGCCGCCGACGTTGTCAATCTGGTCGAAGATCGTCTGCTGCACCGGCACGCTGTTGGGGTCGCCGGTGACCTTCAAGTAGCGCCCGGACGCCCAGCCGGTCTTGTCGCCCACCGTGATCAGATACCAGGTGTACGGGCCGCCCTCGTCGTTGCTGCGGGCGATCGGGACGTACTGCGTGCCCGGCCGCGCCACCGTCACCAGCGACGCGCCCAGGTACGGCCCGGTGCGCACCGCCAGGCCGCGCACGTTCTGCACCTCGACCGTCAGCGCCGGCACCGGCGTGGCGACGACCGTGGGAATGAACGGCGTGCCGAAGGGTGTGGGCGCGCCCACCCCTTGCAGGAACCATTCGAACTTGATGACGGCGTCGCCGGTGTTCTCGTAGTAGCGAATCTCGAACGTGGTCGGCGTAGTGACGATGGTCTGGGTGAATTCGTAAGTGATCGCGCCTCCGGCTGCATCGGTCAATCGCGAATACACGACGGCGCCGTTGATGCGCACCTCAACGCCGTCGTCCGCTGTGACCACGAACCGATACGTCCCCGGCACGATCGTCTGGACCGAACTGAATAAAATCGAGAACTGGTCATTGCCGACGCTGTTCACGAACTGGCCGTTGATGGTGGGCGGCGTGTTGCCCCAGTTGAAGTCAATGCCGTTGACGCCGGTGAAGGTGGCGGCCGGCGTGCCGCTGAAGGTGTTCACGCCGTCGTAGACGATCGCCGTCCAGTTCAGCCCCAGGTCGGCGCGGACGGCCAGGACGGGCACGAGCGCCAGCACCCCGGCGAGGAGGATCAGGATAAGCCACAGGCTGCGCGGGCGGGTCATCGGCAGTACTCCAGGAGAAATAGGTATCCGACCTGCATCTATTATATGCGTTCCAGGACGCGCCGGATACAGGACATTCGGGGCGGCCTGTCCCGCCGGCGATTCTGCGTTAGAATAACCGCGTGTGACCGGCGCAGGAACGGATAGGCCGCATGACTGACCAACTACGCCCAGAGGCTTTTCGCCAGCGGCTGAACGAATATCTGGAGGCGGTTTCTGGCCGGCCGGTGACGATCACGGCGTTGGAGCCGCTGCCCGGCGGGTCCTCACGCGACTCGTGGCTGGTCAGCCTGCGCAGCGGCGACGCCGCCGAGAAGCTGGTGCTGCGCCGCGATCTGGCGACCGCCGCCGATGACCGGGCGCTGGAGCGCGATCAGGAATTCAAGGTGATGCAGGCCGCGCACGCCGCCGGCCTCAAAGTGCCCCGCCCGCGCTGGTACTGCACCGAGCCGCTCATCCTAGATGCGCCGTTCGTCATCATGGATTTCATCGAGGGCTATTCGCTCGGTGTCGATGTGGTCGACCGCCCGGAACTGGCAGACGCCCGGGCGGCGCTGCCGGAGCAGTTGGGTGAGCAGCTCGCGCGCATCCACGCCCTCGATCCAAACGCGCACGGTCTGGATTTCCTGCCCGCGCCGCGGCCGGGCTTCTCGCCGGCCCAGGAGGCGCTGGCTCAGGTGCGGGCGCAGCTCCTCAAGCTGGGCGTCTACAACCCGATCTTCGCCTTCGGCCTGCGCTGGGCCGAGACGCATCTGCCGGCGGCCGGGCGGGTGACGCTGCTGCACGGCGATTTCCGCGTGGGCAACTTCCTGGTCACGCCGGATGGGCTTAACGGCATTGTGGACTGGGAGTTCTGCCGCCTGGGCGACCCGCTGGAGGATCTGGCCTGGGCTTGCCTGCGCGATTGGCGCTATGGCCGCGGGATGCTGCGGTTCGGCGGCATCGCCCGGCGCGAGCCGTTCCTGCAGGCGTATGAGCGGGCCAGCGGCCAGACGGTGGATCGCCAGGCGTTGGACTTCTGGGAGATCGTCGGCAACCTGCGGCGAGCAGTGACCTGTCTAGTTCAGGCGGATCGCCACCTGTCGGGTGGCGACATCAGCGTCGAATTGGCCAGCCTGGGCCGTCGTTCTGCCGAGATGCAGCTTGAAATGCTGCGCCTGATTGATGAACAAGGAGTATAAGCGCCATGATGGACCGCCCCACGCTGGCCGAGCTGTTGGACGCGGTGCGCGCTCACTTGGAACTGAAGCTCGCGCCGCGCTTGACCCAGGAGCGCAAACTGTATGAGCAGACGGCGGCGGCGATCGAGACGCTCCGGATGGCCGATCGTGAGCTGGAGCTGGAGCCGGAGCATCTACAAACGGAGTGGGCGCGGCTGAACTTCCTGTTCGAAACCGATGCGCCGCTGCCGGCTGATCGCAATGCGGCGCGCGGGGCGCTGGCCGAGCGCAACCGCCGCCTGTGCGAACAGATCGCCGCCGGCGACTTCGATCGAGGCGCGCGGCGGGCGATGCTGATCGAACACCTGCTGATGAACGCTCGCGAACAACTCGCCATCAACAACCCCCGCTTCCTCCAGTCTCTGGCGCGGGAAGATGAGGAGCGCGAGCGCACCCGCTGACCGGCTGCACGCTCCGACTCGATGCGGATGACGGCTGCCGTCGGGGAGCGCACGCCGGCTAGATCGCGCCGGATGGCTTAGATCATGATATTCAGCGCGGCCAGCACTCGGTCAATCGGGTTGATGATCGTCGCCAGGTTCGAGCCGGCGAACAGCAGCCCCACCGCCTGATTGCTGGTCCCGTCCACGATCAGCGACCCCGAATCGCCGCCCTGGCTCATCGCGCTGGTGATGATCTGGCCGGTAAAGCGGGCAGTGCGGCTGCCATAGGCCACGTTGACGGTGGCGTTCAGCAGCGTGACCGTGCCTTCGGTGTAGGCGGTGGTGCGGCCATGTTTGCGCACGGCCATGCCCAGCGTGGCCGGTTTGGTCCCGCTCACCAGGCCGATATTCAGGATTTCGCCGGTGAGCATGGCCGGGTCAATCGGCCGGGCGACGGCGGCGTCCACTTCGTTGGTCAGCACCTGGGCCGACGGCCGCGCGGCGGGCGTGGTGACCGGCGTGGGCGCGGCAACCGCGACCGGCGCCACCCGCTGGCTGGAGCCGAGCAGCGCCGCCAGCCCATTGACCACCGACACCACCACGCTCACCACGTCGCAGCCGCCGCCAGGGGGCGGCGTCGGCCCTGGGCCGGGCGGGGGCGTCGGCGGCGTTTCCGGCTCGTCAATGAAGCGGATCGGGATGAAACGCTCCAGGCGGGCCACCATGTCGCCGGGATTTTGGCCGCCGTCGGCCGGGCCGGGCTGGAGGATCGGATCGCCGATCAGGGCGTCATTGCTGTTGGCCAGCACATGGTTGTTGGAGAGGATGAGCTTGTCGCCGGTGGCGGCGTCGGTGACGATCGTCCCCAGCGTGCCCGCCGTGATCTTGTAGTGGCCGATGCTGACGCCGCTGGGGCAGGTGGGGCGAAAGCGCCCGCGCGGATTGTAGGCGCGGGGATAGCCGATCTCGACCACGTCGGTCAGCACGCCGTCCAGCGATCGAGGGACCAGATCCTCCGCCGACAGCGCCGCCACCGGCAGCTTCTGGTGCACGAGCGTCACGACCGACAGTTCGCCGGTTTGGTTCTTGCGGCCGACCGCCACGCCCGCCACATTGGACTTGGCCAGCAGATCGGCCTCAAACATCGCCTGCGCCTGGAAGACACGCTCGATCGACATGCCGTATCCTTTCCTGTAAGAGCGATTGTCATGCCTCGACTTCGATTGTAGCATCGAACGGCGGCGCATGATAGCTTGGTGAATAGGCGCGGCGCGCGCTGGGCAGCTTGTGGTACAGTTAAACTGAGGCATGAATATCCCTCCAAGGAGCGATTGTGGGCATGCGATGGTGGGTAGGAGCGGCGGTGGGCGCCGTGCTGATGGCCGGATGCGCGGCGGCGGTGGCACCGGTGCGGCAGTTTGTGAAGGGCGACGAACTGGCTTTCTACGACTTCACCCAGGCCGGAACCTTTGAGGAGGGCACGTACAGCGACGGTGAGGCGCGGCTGCAAATCCGCGATGGCGTCTACCGGATGATCGTCACCGAAGGCGACAGCGTGGTCTGGTACGGCCAGTGGGGCGAGCCGCACCGCGACGTGGTGATTGATGTGGAAGCGCGGCAGATCACCGAGAGCGAGAACACGGTCTACGGCGTGATGTGCCGGGCGCGGGGCAGCGTTGGCCGGCCGGTTGATGACCCAGCGCTGGCAGCGCTGGCCGCTGAGCAGGCTGCGGCGGAAGCCACCCGCGAAGCCGAAGCGACAGCCGAGGCCACGGCCGAGGCGACCTTCGAGGCAACAGCTGAGGCGACGGCTGAGCCGGCGGCCAGCGCCCAGCCGAACAACGGCGATGGGTATTTGTTCCTGGTGGACGGCGCCGGCCGTTTCGCCATCATGCGCTCGCGCGGGCGCAACGTGACGCCGCTGGTGGACTGGCGGCCGTCCGACCAGATCAAGCGCGGCGCGGCGCAGAATCAAATCCGCGCGGTGTGCCTGGGCGATTATCTGGCGCTGTACGTCAACGGTCAGTTCATGGGCGACGCCATTGACGACACCTACACCCAGGGACAGGTTGGCCTGGCGGCGGCGGCCTCCGGGCGGCTGGGCATCACGGTCGAGTTCGACAACCTGACCGTGTCGGCGGCGGCGGCGCGCTGATCCGCAGCAGGCAAATGGCGTTGGATGCCGATCCCGTCCTGGGCGGGGTGATCGCCAGCTATCCGATCGATCGCGCCCGGCTGCTGCTGCCGGCCGGGGCAATCTGCGCGGTGCTAGCGGTGGCCTTGAACTTCACGCTGGCTGAAGTGCCGGCCTGGTGGGGGCCGGCGCTCACCGTGGCGATCATGGGGCTGGCGGCGCTGACGGCCGGCTGGTGGGTGCTGCACCTGTGGAACCGCGAGATCGTGCTGTACGAATTCGGCTTCACCTACCGCGAAGGCGGGCGGGTCGTCTGGTTCGTCTACCCGGAGATCGCCAGCCTGCGCCAGCGCGCTGAACGCCTCAGCTACTTCGGCGGCCTGCTGCGGCGCGAAGTCTACCGGTTCACGCTCACGACTATCCGCGGCGAGCGCATCGTGCTGGGCGGGCGCTACCGCCGCGTGGCCGAACTGGGCGCGCGGCTGGAGGAGCGGCTCATCCACAGCCTGCTGCCCATCTTCCAGGAACGGCTGGCGCGGGGCGAACATCTGCCATTTTCCGACACGCTGCGCCTGAGCGCGGACGGCCTGCATGAGGGCGGGCGGGCGCTGAAGTGGGATGATTTCGGCGGCTTTCGTGTCGCCGGCGGGCGGCTCATGGCGCTGGCGCGGGACGGCCAGATCTGGTTCAGCCTGCCGCTGCCAGAAGTGGACAATGCGGCGCTGCTGCTGGCGCTGGCCCGCAGCCGCCGGCCGCCGGCTTAGGACGGCTTCGCGCATGATCTACGAGATTCACCTGTACGTTCCCAAGACGGGCCGGCTCACCCCGGCCATGCTGGAGTGGCTGTTCGAGCACGGCCAGAGCCAGGATCAGCCGGAAGCGCACTGGCCGGTGCGCAAGCTGCGGCCTAAGGCGCTGGCGCGGCTGCTGCTCAAACTTGACCCGACGCTGATCCCGGTGCGCGCCCCCGGCGGCGATGTCGAGCTGCACTACCCCAACGCGGCGTTGGGCATCGTGCTGTACCTGCACGACCGGGGCGTCATCATCTTCTTCCCGTACATGTCGTACAGCGTCTACTCGCGGGTGGTGCTGGGCATCTGCTACACCTACATCCGCTATTTGTACGACGCCGCCGGCTTCTGGAGCTTTGATCCGCAGCTCAACGTGCTGTCGTTCGCCGACGATTACCAGTCGCTGGAGGAGACGGCGCTGCTGATGGACGCCGTCGTGCCGCGGATGCTGCCGGGCTGAGTCAGGCGGGTTTCACCCGGATCAGCTCTGCCAGGTTGTGGCCGATGATGCGGTATTCGCGCCCTAGTTTGAGCTGCAGCGGGCCGTGGAACGGGGCGGCGTGCAGCACCCGCAGCCGCGCGCCGGGCGTCAGCCCCAGCGCCGCCAGGTACTCCAGCCGGTCAGGTTCGCGGGTGCGGACGCGCGTGATCTGCAGGTCGGTATCGAGCGGGGCGCCGGCCAGCAAAAAGTCGTCCAGCGGCGGCAGCTCGCCCTGCGGCGTGGGGATCGGCTCGCCGTGAGGGCAGGTCGTGGGGTGGCCAGCCATGGCCGCCATGCGCTCGGTCAGCTTATCGCTCAACCCCTGCGCCATCTGGTCGGCCTCGGCATACACCTCGTGCCATTTGAAGCCCATGACGTTCACCAGAAAGGCCTCGGCGATGCGGTGGCGGCGCAGCACTTTCAAGGCTTCGCGCTGGCCGTCCGGGGTCAGTCGGATGCCCTGGTACGGCTCGTGTTCCAGCAGGCCGGCGTCCTTCAGTTTGGTGATCATGCGGTTGACCGCCGGCGCGCTGACGTCCAGTTGGTCGGCCAGCGCCGACGTGCTGACGTAGCCGCTGGCCAGTGCGTCGTCCCGGTCGCACAGCCGGTAAATATGCGCCAGATAGTCCCGCATGGTTGGGCTAAGGTCGGCGGGCATGGGCGCTCACCAGCCGTGTTCCAACCTGGCTACCAGCCGCTCCGGCATCCCATGCGCGCGCATCCGCTGCTGCACCGACGCCACGTCGTAGGCGACGCGCCGGTGCTCCCACACGTGGGTTTCCACGTCCAGGATGGCGTAAGCGGCGTCCGGGTTGGCGTCGCGCGGCTGGCCGACGCTGCCCGGATTGATGATCTGCCGGCCATGCAGATGGCGCGCCTGCCGGTAAACCGGGGCGATCGCTTCGGTCTCGCCGTCGTCGCCGATCAGCTCGTAGATCACTGGCTGGTGAGTGTGCCCCACCAGGCAGAACGGCGTCTCAAAGTGCGGGAAGTTGAGCGCGGCGATCAGGGGCTCCAGGATGTATTCCCATACTGGTTCGCGCGGGCTGCCGTGCGCCAGCGTATAATCACCGATGACGAAGGTGGTGGGCAAAGCGTCCAGGTAAGCCGTGTTCTGGGGCGTGAGCGTCTCGCGCGTCCAGGTCACCGCTTTGCGAGCGTCAGGGTTGAAGGTGCGGATGTCCAGCCGGCCCAGTGCCGCCCAGTCATGGTTGCCCGCCAGGCACAGGTGCGGCAGCGTGCGCAGCAGGTCTACGCACTCGTTGGGGTCGGGTCCGTAGCCCACCACATCGCCCAGACACCAAACGTATTCCCACTCGCCTTTGGCGTCTTTCAAAACCGTCTCGAAGGCGGTGAGGTTGGCATGGATATCCGAGATGATGAGGATGCGCATAACCCGACGACCTGTCGTGCAGAAAATAGTCCGCCTGTATCTTACTACGCTTTAAGGACATAGGCGAATTGAGATCCCGCTGCCGCGCCTCACTCAGCGCCGTTCGCCTGGCGCGCGCCTGGCCGGCGGTCATGCTGCTGGCGGCTGGTTGTGTGCTGACGCCTATCGCCTCGCCCAGCCCGCTGACCGCCGCCCCGACCGCCGCCGCCTGGTTCCCAGCGGATGACGTGATGGCCGGCGTCTGCTTTGAGGCGGCGCTGGACGCGGCGGGTCAGGTTTATGTGCTGCCCGACGCCGCCGCGCTGTCCCGCTTCTATGACCTAGCTGACGCCAGCCAGTTGTGCCCGCGCCCGGTCGAGCGCCGAGCGTTCGACTTCAGCGGCGGGCGCGTCTTGGCCGGGCTGTGGAGCGCCGGCGTCGGCTGCACCGCCCGCCACGAGCTGCTCGCGTTCGAGCGCGATGACGCCGCCCGGACGCTGACGCTGCGCCTGCGGTTGATCATCGAAGGCGACTGCCCGTATGAGTTGGTGCGCCCCTTCTGGGCGGCGCTGGAGGCCGCCGCCGGCTACGATATCCGCATCCAGGTCGAATGACCGCCCGGCTACTGCGACCACGAGGTCGGCGTGCGGTCCCAGCGGTGTTTTTTGAGCTCCGCCAGCAGATCAGCCGGCAGCGTCTGGCCGTCGCTGGCGGCGATGTTGGCCCGCACATGCTGCGGTTTACGCATCCCTGGGATGATGGTGCTGACGGTCGGATTGGCCAAGATGAAGCGCAGCGCCATCTCTGGCATGGTCATGCCGGGCGGGATGAGCGGCCGCAGCGCCTCGGCGCGGTCAACTGAGGCGTGCAGGTTTTCCGGCACGAAGTAGGTGTTGCGCCAGTCGCCCGGCGGCCAGGTGCTGTCCTTGGTGAGCGTGCCGGTGAGCGTGCCCTCGTCGAACGGCACGCGGGCGATGACGGCGACTCCCAATTCGTCGCACAGCGGAAACAGGTGATCTTCGGGATTCTGGTCGAAGATGTTATAGATGACCTGCACCGCGTCAATCAGGCCGGTGCGCAGCGTCTCCAGCACGTTGTCCGGCTCCCAGCGGTTGACGCTGACGCCGAAGGACTTCACCAACCCCTCAGCCTTCAGGTCGCTGACGGCGCGCTGCCAGCGCTCGTCGTGCGCCCAACTGTCTTCCCATACGTGGAACTGCATCAAGTCCAGGCTGGGCAGCCCCAGGTTCTCCAGCGTCTTGAGCGTCATCTCGCGGATGTACTCCGGCGGGAACACGTCTTCCAGCAGGTAGCCGCGCCGCGACGGCCATTTGCGGTTCTTGGGCGGGATCTTGCTGGCGGTGTACAGCTTCTTCTCCGGGTGCGCCGCCACCAGCCGCCCCAGCAGGCGCTCGCTGTGTCCCTCGCCGTAAGCATAGGCGGTGTCGAAGAAGTTGCACCCCAGCTCCACCGACAGTTCCAGCGACTCCAGCGACTGGGCGTCATCGGAGCCTGTCCAGCCGGCCATGCCCCACATGCCATAGCCGATCTCGCTGATCTCCCACCCCAGGCGGCCAAATTTCCGGTAGCGCATTGCGCCCTCCTTTCGGTCACAAGCCTGCTGGAACTATAACCTGCGGCGGGCGGCGTTTCAAACGCCCAAGAGTCCAGCGGTCAGATGCTCTGGGCGTGAAATCTCGGTTAGTTCGGTAGCTGCTGCCCCCTATCCGGGTTATACTGAGACCAGGGCAGCGCCGCCAACCGGGACACGGCCAAATGACCAGCATCTATCTGAGCTACCTGCGCGCCGCCAGCGGTGAATTGGCGGGGCGCGTGGCGCAGGAACTGACGAGCCAGGGGATGGATGTCTTCAGCGATCAGCCGGAAGCTGACGCCGACGACACGTTCCCGGCGCGAGCGCGGCAGTTGATCGAGGCCGCTGAGGTGTTCGTCTGCTTGGTCTCCAGCGGCACATTTGATTCGGAGCGCGTTCGGCGCGAGGTGGAGATCGCCCACCGCCTCGACAAGCCGATGATCCCCGTCTTTCAAGAGAGCTACGCCGCCATACCGCTGGAACGAGCGCCGTCACCGCATGTGCGCGCCCTGTTAGAGCGCGACGGCATCCAGGTGTATGATCGGCAAAACGTGAATGTGACCCAGGCGCTCCAGGCGTTGGGGCGGCTGGTGGAGAACACCGCCGCTTGGCGTCGGCAGCCGCCGGCGTCGGTAGAGCCGTCAGGCCGCCCCCCTATCCCCTTCAGTCTGGATAACCTGTCCGGGCAGAAGCTCGGCCAGTACGAGCTGCGCGAGCTGCTCGGCATGGGCGGCATGGGCGCGGTCTATCGAGGGTTCCAACCCAGCCTTCAGCGCGAGGTGGCCATCAAAATCCTGCCGCCGACGCTGGCCAGCGAGGCCGACTATCTGGAGCGCTTCACGCGCGAGGCGCGCACGTCCGCTTCATTGGAACACGCGCACATCGTGCCGGTGTACGACTACGGCACGCAGGGCGGGCTGAGCTACGTGGTGATGCGGCTGCTCACCGGCGGCTCGCTGGCAGAGCGCATCGCCAACCGCCTGAAAACCGGCAAAGGCCTGCCTTCGCCGGGGGAGGTGGCCGAGGTGATCCGGGCGCTGGCCAGCGCGCTGGACTACGCTCACTCGCGCGGCGTCATCCACCGCGACATCAAGCCCAACAACGTCATGTTCGACGATCAGGGCAGCCCGTTCCTGGTGGACTTCGGCATCGCCAAGCTGACGAATGCCACCAGCGCCTTGACCGGGACCGGCGTGGCCATGGGCACGCCGTCGCACATGGCCCCGGAGCAGTGGCGGGGCGAGAGCATCACGCCGGCGGTAGACCAGTACGCGCTGAGCGTGATGACCTACTCGATGCTCACCGGCCGGCTGCCGTTCGAAGGGCCGACGCCGTTCGCGCTGATGCACAAACATCTCAACGAACAGCCCACGCCGCTGGCCACCTGGCGCGACGATCTGCCGCCGGAGGTGCAGCCGGTGCTGGCGCGGGCGATGGCCAAAGAACCGCGCGACCGCTTCCCCTCCGTGCGTGAGTTTGCAGCGGCCTTTGAGAAAGCCATCCAGGGCAATCCCGGCCTGCCGACCGGTTTCTTCGTTACGCCGCTGCCGCGCAAACCTGCGCCGCCGCCCGCCGTCGTCCCAGATACGCCGACGATCACCCCTGCCCTGCCCGGCCGGGCAGCAGCGCCTGAACCGCTGCTCGACGCGCCGACCACGCCGCCGGGCGTAGGCCTGCCGACGCCGCGCCAGGAAGCGACTGCCCCGCCCGCCGCCCAGACGCTGGAACGGCAGGCGCCCCGGCGGCGCTCGCCGCTGGTGTGGGCCGCAACCCTGATCGTGGCGGCGGCGCTGGCTGGCGGCGGGCTGCTGGCGCTGTCGCAGCAGGGCGACCAGGAGGCGGCGCTGGCGGCCACCCAGACGGCCGTCGCCGCGGCGCTGGCGCCCACCGAAACCGCCGCGGCTCTGGCAGCGTTGGCGACCCATACGCCGACCGACACGCCCACGTTCACGCCGACGCCGACCGACACGCCCACGTTCACGCCGACGCCGACCGACACGCCCACATTGACGCCGACGCCGACCGCTACCCCCACCTTCACGCCGACCGATACGCCGACGGCGACGCCAGCCACGCCGGTGGTGCAGATGGCGCGCGCCATCACCGCGCGTCTGGGGCCGGGACCGCAGTACCCGATCGTGATGACGTTCGAGGCCGGCGAGCGCCTGGACATCCTGGGCGTCAGCGCTGACGGCCTGTGGTATCAGGTGCTGCTGCCCGATGGTTCATCCGGGTGGATTGTGTCGTCGCAGTCATTCGTGCAGGTGTTTGGCAGCCTCCAGGTCATCGCCGTCGTCGCCGCGCCAACCGATACGCCTACAGCCACGTTCACGCCGACGGACACGCCCACGCCGACCAGCACGCCG
>CALAJK010000001.1 GCA_937922795.1 uncultured Anaerolineae bacterium | reverse complement strand
CTGGCATCTATGTGCCGGCCAGCGCTTTCCAACCTTGAATAGTCCGCCGCCATCCTTCAAGACACCGTTCAGGAGACTCCTGCCATGTCTAATGCCAATTCGCCCGATTACCGCGCCCTCAAGGACGAGTGGGAGGCGCGCAGCGTCGCGCCAACGCTCAAGAAAGCGCCGGAGCGCAAGCCGGCCTTCTGCACGTCGTCGGGCATTCCGCTCGACCGCGTCTATACCCCGGCCGACGCCCCGGCCGACTACATGGCCGAGCTGGGCTTTCCGGGCGAATACCCGTTCACGCGCGGCGTCCAGCCCACCATGTACCGCGGCCGCTTCTGGACGATGCGCCAGTACGCCGGCTATGCCACCGCTGAAGAGTCGAACGCCCGCTACCGCTTCCTGCTCGAACAGGGGCAAAGCGGCCTGTCGGTGGCGTTCGACCTGCCCACGCAGATCGGCTACGACGCCGACGACCCGATGGCGCTGGGCGAGGTGGGCAAAGTCGGCGTCAGCATCAGCAGCCTGCACGATATGGCGCGGTTGTTCGAGGGCATCCCATTGGACAAAGTTTCGACCAGCATGACCATCAACGCGCCGGCGACCATCCTGCTGGCGATGTACATCGCGGTCGGCAAGCGCCAGGGGGTGGACGCGAGCAAACTGCGCGGGACAGTCCAGAACGACATCCTCAAGGAGTACATCGCCCGGGGCACGTACATCTTCCCGCCCGCGCCGTCCATGCGGCTGATCACCGACTTGTTCGCCTACTGCAAGACGCACGTGCCCCACTGGAATACCATCAGCATCAGCGGCTACCACATCCGCGAGGCCGGCAGCACCGCCGTGCAGGAAGTGGCCTTCACCCTGGCCAACGGCATCGCCTACGTCCAGGCGGCTTTGGACGCCGGGCTGCACGTGGACGACTTCGCGCCGCAGCTCTCGTTCTTCTTCAACGCCCACAACCAGTTCCTAGAGGAAGTGGCCAAGTTCCGGGCGGCGCGCAAGCTGTGGGCCAAAATCATGCGCGAACGCTTCGGCGCGCAGAACCCGCGCAGTTGGCAGCTCAAGTTCCACACTCAGACCGGCGGCAGCACGCTCACAGCCCAGCAGCCGGAGAACAACATCGTGCGCGTGGCGCTGCAAGCGCTGGCGGCGGTGCTGGGGGGCACGCAGTCGCTGCATACCAACAGCATGGACGAGGCGCTGGCGCTGCCGACCGAAAAAGCCGTGCAGGTCGCCCTGCGCACCCAGCAGATCATCGCCTACGAGACGGGCGTGGCCGACACGATTGACCCGCTGGCTGGCAGCTACCTGATCGAATACCTGACCGATGAGATCGTCCGCCGCGCCGAAGCCTACATCGCCCGCATTGACCAGCTAGGCGGCGCGCTGGCCGCCATCGAAACCGGCTTCATCAACCAGGAAATCCAGGATGCCGCCTACGCCTACCTGCAAGCGGTGGAGAGCGGCGAACAAGTGATCGTCGGCGTCAATCGGTTCGTCGTCGAGGAACAGCACACCGCCGACATTCTGCGCGTTGACCCGGCCATCGAGGCGGCGCAGCGCCAGAAACTAGCCGACCTGCGCGCCCGCCGCGACAACGCCCGCGTCGCCGAACTGCGGGCGCATCTGGAGCAGGCCGCCCGTGGGAGCGAGAACCTGATGCCGTTGTTCATCACCTGCGTCGAGAACGATGTGACGCTGGGCGAAATCTGCCACACGCTGCGCGGCGTGTTCGGCGAGTACCGCCCCACCATCAGCATCTGAGCGGCCCCGGCTGCCGAGGAAGGCGAGGAGCGTGTGAACGGAGACGACCGCTTCCAAACTTGGCTCAACCGCGTCTGCGAGCGGCCGCTGCCGGCCAGCCCGATGGCGCGGGTGCGCACGCTGGCCAAAGAACTGGCCGAAGGAGCCATCGCGGAACACTGGGACACGGGCGTGTTTCGCATCTTCCGCGACCAGCGCATCCCCACCGACCCAACGCTCGAAGCCTATCTGGCAGCCCGCTGGCAGAATCAACCGCCAGCGCTGCATCTGCTGGTCTCGAACGGCTATTTGACGACCGTGGAGGGCGGGCCGCCGCTGCTGGTGGTGGATCGCGCAGCTTTTGAGCTGCTGGAGGAGACCGAACCGGCCAATATCTTCATCTCTTACAAGCGCAGCGAGAGCAGCGCCTTCGCCCTGCTGGTGCTGGCGCGGCTGAAACTGGCCGGGCTGGAAGCCTTCCTCGATCTGGCGCTGGAACCCGGCGAGGACTGGCAGGCCGGGCTGCGAACGCGCATCCAGGCTTATGATTACCTGGTGCTGCTGCTGGGTCGCGAAACGCTGCGTTCTGACGTCGTGCTTCAGGAAATCCGGTGGGCGCTGGAGGCCGGGCTGGCGATCATTCCGGTGTGGCATAACGGCTTCCAGTATCGCTCCGCGGACTGGTCCCTGCCCGCCGATCTCGACCACGTCCTCAGCACCCGGCACACCATTCGCGTGCTGGAGGAGAGCGCCCTGGCCTACAACAGCGCCATCGTGGAACTGCTCAATCGGTTCGGCGTCGCCCCCTGAGCTATGCGGAAATTGACGCTCATCCTGCTGAATACGCTGGTCGTGCTGCTGGTCTTCGAGCTGCTGGCGCGCGCCATCTTGTGGCGCAGCGATCTCGCCCCGCCGACGGCCCAGGCCGGCTTCAGCTTCAGCGCGTCCGGCTCCGGCGACCTGGCGCCGAACCTGGACGTGGTTGAAGTGCTGATGCCAGCCCGCCCCTACCGCCTGCAGACCAACAGCGCCGGCCTGCGCAATGCCGAGGAGGTCAACCCTGATCCCGCCGTCTTCCGCGTGCTGGCATTGGGCGACTCGTTCGTCTACGGCCTGTATGTGCACAACCTGGACACTTTTCCGGCGCGGCTGGAGGAACGGCTGAACGAGAAGCTGGCCGCGCCGGTGCAGGTGCTCAACGCGGCCGTGCCCGGCTACACCATCGCCGACCAGCTCAGCTACCTGCGCGACAAAGGGCTGACGCTGGAACCCGATCTGGTCGTGTTCGGCTTCTACACCAACGACATCTTCGATTTCTACCCGCCCATCCGCGAACACTTCGCCCGCGAGGTGGTGCTGGCGCAGGCCGCCCGCCCGCCCGCCCAGCCGCCGCCGCTGGAAGCCTTCCTGCGCGATCATGTGGCGCTGTATACCGCCTACCGCCGCCTGCGCGACGCGGCCGGCCAGGCGCAGATCGAGGCCGAAATCAACCGCGTCACCCCTACTTTGCCAGGACTGGAGCAGGTTTACCGCGACTTGACGTTTCTGAAACCCGACGCCTACCCGCAGGAATGGCAGGCTTACGAGCGCACGCTCCGCGAGACGCTGGCGCTGCTGCGCGAGCGCGGCATACCGGCGGCGCTGGTCGCCTTCCCCGATCTGGCGCAGATGCCCGTGGACGGCGGCCTGCCGGCTGTCCCCCAGCAGATGCTCGCCCGCGTGCTGGAGTCAGAAGACACGCCTTTTCTAGACCTGCTGCCGATCTATCGCCAGCAGGGCGAGATCACCAGCCTGTACCTGATGTACTACAGCGACTCGACCCCGCGCGACCCAAACCGCGCCGACGCCGCCGTGATGCAGTACGCCGGCGACGGCCATCCCTCGCCCTATGGCCACCGGGTTGCCGCTTGGGCGCTGGCCGATCTGCTGATCGAGCGCGGCCTGACGCCGGGCTGAGACCGATCGCCCACTGCGGCGGACGAACGCCGCTGCCGGGCTTCAAGTTATGGTAGTGAACATTTGCTGAAACGAGTATAATCCAGCCGATATGACGGATATTGCAAACCTGACGCCAACCCCGCGACGTCCCCGACTAGCCGCCCTGGCGGCGCTGCTGGCACTGTTTCAGTTTGGGGCGGCGCTGCGCGGGACCGCCGCTGATCCAGCTGTGCCGACCAGCCTGCTGCCGGGGCTGGAGTTGGCGGCGGGCATCATCTGGGGCGCTCTGTTCGGCCTGGCCAGCCTAGGGCTGGCGCGCCGCCGCCGGCGCGGCGCGCTGATTTTCGCCTGGCTGATGATCGGTTTCAGTCTGTACAGCCTAGGGCGGTTAGCTGTCTTCGCCCAGGCAGATTACGATCGTCAGCGCTTGCCCTTTCTAGCTGCGATCACCGCTGTCTTCATCATCCTACTGGCGGTCACTATCGTGCGTTCATCATCGTTAGTTAGTCCCACGGAGATAGCAGAGCATGGTCAATCCGAAGATCGAAGAACTGCGAGCCAAGCGGGCGCTCAGCCGCGCTAAAGGCGGACCGGAGCGCATCAAGAAGCAGCACGAAGCCGGACGCAACACCGCCTACGAACGCCTGGAAATCCTGCTGGATCCCGGCTCCTTCCGTGAACTAGACGCTTTCGTCACCCATCGCTCGCATGACTTCGGCCTGGACAAGAAAAAATTCCTAGGCGATAGCTGTGTCACCGGCTGGGGCACGATCAACGGCCGGCTGGTGTACGTCTACTCGCAAGATTTCACGGTGATCGGCGGCAGCCTCAGCGAAGTCCACGCCCAGAAAATCTGCAAGATCATGGACATGGCGCTCAAGACCGGCGCGCCCGTCATCGGCTTGAACGACAGCGGCGGCGCGCGCATCCAGGAGGGCGTCGTCAGCCTGGGCGGCTACGCCGACATCTTCCTGCGCAACACGCTCAGCAGCGGCGTCATCCCGCAGATCAGCCTGATCATGGGGCCATGCGCCGGCGGCGCGGTCTACAGCCCAGCGCTGACCGACTTCATCATCATGGTCAAAGATACCAGCTACATGTACATCACTGGCCCAGACGTGGTCAAGAGCGTCACCCACGAAGATGTGACCCACGAGGAGCTGGGCGGGGCGATGGTGCACGCCACCAAGAGCGGCGTCTGCCACCTGGTGGCCGAAAACGAAGCGCAGGCGCTGCTGCTGGTGCGGGAGCTGATGTCATACCTGCCGCAGAACAACATGGAAGATCCGCCGTTCGTGCCGACCGATGATGACCCCCTGCGCGCCGACCCAGAGCTGGACACGATCATCCCGGACAACCCCAACAAGCCCTACGACGTCAAAGAGATCATCAAGCGCGTGGTGGATGACGGCATCTTCTTTGAGATCCACGAGTACTTCGCGCAGAATATCGTCGTGGGCTTCGCTCGGCTGGGCGGCCACAGCGTCGGCATCGTCGCCAACCAACCGATGGTGCTGGCGGGCGTGCTGGACATCGATGCCAGCGAGAAAGCGGCGCGGTTCGTGCGCTTCTGCGACGCCTTCAACGTGCCGATCATCACCTTCGTGGATGTCCCCGGCTACATGCCCGGCACGGCTCAGGAATACGGCGGCATCATTCGTTCCGGAGCTAAGCTGGTCTACGCCTACAGCGAGGCGACTGTGCCCAAACTGACGGTGACGGTGCGCAAATCCTACGGCGGCGCTTACTGCGTCATGAGCAGCAAGCACCTGCGCGGCGATCTGAACCTGGCCTGGCCGACGGCGGAGATCGCTGTCATGGGGCCGGACGGCGCGGTGAGCGTGGTCTTCCGGCGCGAGATCGAAGAAGCAGATGACCCGGTCGCCCACAAGAACGAACTGGTCAACGAGTACCGCGCCAAATTCGCCAGCCCCTACGTGGCGGCTGAGCGCGGCTACCTGGACGATATCATCGAACCGCGCGATACCCGCGCCCGGCTGATCAACGGTCTGGAAGTGTTCCAGAACAAGCGCGACAGCAACCCCGCCCGCAAGCACGGCAACATCCCGCTATAGGATGCAGCATGGTCGAGCAAATTCCGCAAACTAAACTGAAAAAAGTGCTGGTCGCCAACCGCGGCGAGATCGCCGTGCGCATCATCCGCGCCTGCCGCGACCTGGGCATCATCACTGTCGCCGTCTACTCCGAAGCCGACCGCACCAGCCTGCACGTGCGCTACGCCGACGAGGCTTACTTGATCGGCGGGCCGCTGCCGCGGGAAAGCTACCTGCGCATCGATAAACTGCTAGAAGTGGCCAAACGCGCCGAGGTGGATGCCATCCATCCCGGCTATGGCTTCCTCGCCGAACGTGAGGACTTCGCCCAGGCCGTCCTCGATGAAGGGCTGATCTTCATCGGTCCCAACCCGCACTCGATCGCCACCATGGGCGACAAACTGGCCGCCCGCGACACGGTGAAAAAAGCCGGCGTCCCCATCGTCCCCGGCACTGACGTCGGGCTGAACGATGACGAACTGCTGGCGGCAGCCCCAGCGGTCGGTTTCCCGATGCTGGTGAAAGCGGCGGCCGGCGGCGGCGGCAAAGGCATCCGCGAGGTGCGCCAGTTCGAAGACCTGCCCGCCGCCCTCAGCCTGGCGCGCCAAGAGGCGGAGAACGCTTTCGGCGACGGCCGCGTCTACCTGGAACGGTTGATCGAAAATGCGCGTCATATCGAGTTTCAAATCCTGGCCGACATGCACGGCAACACCATCCATCTCGGCGAACGCGAGTGCTCAATCCAGCGCCGGCATCAAAAACTGGTCGAAGAAGCGCCCAGCACTTTTGTGGACGCCGAGCTGCGCCGGCTGATGGGGGCGATGGCCGTGCGCGCCGCCCAGGCGGTGCACTTCTTGAACGCCGGCACGATCGAGTTCCTAGTGGACAAAGATCGGAACTTCTACTTCCTGGAGATGAACACCCGGCTGCAGGTCGAGCACCCCGTGACCGAACTGGTGACGGGCCTCGACCTGGTGAAGGAGCAGATTCGCATCGCCCGCGGGCGGCGGATGGGACCGACCCAAAGCATCCTAGAACCGAAAGGCTGGGCGATCGAGTGCCGGATCAACGCTGAAGATCCGTACAACAATTTCCTGCCGTCCATCGGGCGCATCACCACCCTGTCAGTGCCGACCGGGCCGGGCGTGCGCGTCGACAGCGGCATCTACAGCGGCTACGAAATCACGCCCTACTATGACAGCCTGATCGCCAAGCTGATCTGCTGGGGCGAAGACCGCGCCGAGGCCATCCTCCGGATGCGCCGCGCCCTGGAAGAGTTCACCATCATGGGGTTGAAGCATAACATCCCCTTCCACCAAAACTTGATGAACAGCTTCAGTTTTCTGGCGGGCAACTTCGATACTCGGTTCGTCGAAGAGCGCTTCAGCATGACCACCTACGAGCAGCCCCCCAGCGACGCCGAACTGGAGACCGCCGCCATCGCCGCCACCTTGTTCGCCCACCGCCAGCGGCAGCTCGCCGGCCAGGTGGTGACGCGCGGCGCGCGCGATACCAGCAACTGGAAATGGGTAGGCCGTTGGGAGCGGATGCACCGATGAAATACGTCACAACGATCAACGACAAAACGTTTGAGATCGACATTCAGCCAGATGGCAAACTGCTGGTTAACGGCGAGCCTCGCGCCGTCGACTTCCGCGAGCTGAGTCCTACTTTCTACTCGATCATCATGAACCATCTGTCGTATGAACTGGTGATCGAAGAGCGCGGCGACAACAATGTAGAAGTGCTGATGCACGGCCGGCTCTACACGACCAAGGTCATGGACGAGCGCGCCCAACTTCTGGCCGCCCGCACCGCCCTGCTGATGGCCGACAGCGGCGAGATCGCGATCAAAGCGCCCATGCCCGGCCTCGTCATCGCCATTCCGGTCGAGGTCGGCCAGGAGGTCAAAGCCGGCCAGACGATCATCGTGCTGGAATCGATGAAGATGCAGAACGAGCTGAAGACCCCGCGCGACGGCGTGGTCAGCAGCATCCTGACCGAGGCAGGCCAGAGCGTGGAACAGAACAAGGTGTTGGTGACCATCACCTGATGCAGGCTGGGATACGCCCGAAACACGAGCGCTCAAGAACGGTTCGCCGGCTGTGATCATCCGTGCCTTCCGGCGCAGCCCGCGCCTGGCCGCGGCGCTCTGGCTGGCGCTGCTGACCGTCTACATCCTGGCCGGGACGGCGCTCGTCCCTTTCCACGGGGACGAATCAACCCAGATCTACATGAGCCGCGATTACGCCTACCTGTTCTTAGACGGCGATCTGGAGCGAGTGCGCTACAGCGCTGCCCCCGCCAGCCCTACCGAGCAGCACTTGCGGCTGCTCAACGGCGTGGTGAGCAAATACCTGATCGGCCTGGCCTGGCGCGCCGCCGGCTTCAGCTTGGCTGACCTCAACGAGCAGTGGGACTGGGGCGCAGACTGGAACTATAACCAGCAGAACGGCCACGCGCCGGCGCCGGCGCTGCTGCTGGCCGCCCGCTGGCCGTCGGCGCTGCTGCTGGCGCTGGGGGCGGCGGCCATGTTCGCGCTGGGCTGCATCGTGGGCGGCGCGCCGGCCGCCTATCTGGGCAGCCTGTACTACGCGCTCCACCCGGCGCTGCTGCTGAACGGCCGCCGCGCCATGATGGAGGGCAGTTTTCTGGCCTTCAGCCTGCTAGCGCTGCTGGCCGGCTTGTGGTTCGTCCGGCGGCCGGGCTGGAAACCGGCGCTGGCGCTGGGGTTGGCCGCCGGTCTAGCGCTGGCCAGCAAGCATACAGCGCTGTTCGGCGCGGCAGCCGTCTTCATAGGCTGCCTGGTGATGGCGCTGCCGGCCAGCCGCCGCCTTCTGCTCTGGCTGGCGGCGGCGCTGCTGGCGCTCCTGGTCTTTCTAGCGCTCAACCCGGCCTGGTGGGACGACCCGCTTGGCCGCGCGGCGGAAGTTCTGCGGCTGCGTCAAGAACTGCTGGCCATTCAGACCAGCGTGTTCGGCAGCTATGCCGGCCCCGCCGACCAACTGGCCGGCTTTCTGCGCCAGGCGTTCATCGCCCACCCCCAATACTACGAAGCGCCCGCCTGGGCGGACTACATCGCTGACCAGATCGCCGACTACGAGGCGTCTCCCTGGCGCGGGGTCAGCCTGGGTGGGAGCGCCGTCGGCGGCGCGCTGCTGGCGGCGCTCACCTTGTGGGGCGGGGGGCGGCTGCTCCGGCGGCGGGACGCCGTTGCCGGCTTGACCCTGCTCTGGAGCGGCGCGCTAGCGCTGTCCACCCTGGCCTTGACGCCGCTCGAATGGGGGCGCTACTATCTACCCGTCTATCCGGCCAGCGGCCTGCTGGCGGCCGTTGGCCTGACCGATCTGATCCAAAGGATTCACACCCGTTTCCGGCAGCCAACCTCCGGCTGACGGTTCAGCCGCTATGCCCTACTGGATTCAATCATCGCTCGCCGCCACCCCGGCACTGGTCTGGATGTTTCTCATCCTGGGTCTGCCCTGGGCGCTGGCCAGCCTGCCCCGGACGGATTGGCGCGACCGGGCGCTGGTCGCCTGCCTGACGCTGGCGCTGGGGCCCATGCTGCTGACCGCCTGGATGTTCATCCTAGGCATTTGGGGCGCGCCGCTGCTGCGGCTGGAAACCATCCTGGGCGGCACGGCCGTCCTGGGGGCGGTGGGGCTGGCGCTGGTCTGGCGTAAGTGGCGCTCTCCGAGCACTCCTGCCGCTGCCTCCCCGCTGGCATGGGACGAGAAGCTCCTCATCGGCCTGATCGGCGCGGCGCTGGTCATCCGCTGGCTGGGCACGGCTTACTGGCCGTTCACCGCCTACGACGCGCTCTGGGTCTACGGCTATGAGGGGCGGCTGTACACGCTGCTCGGCCAGATCCCGGCGTCTATCGGCTACTATCCGCAGTTCCTGCCGCTGCAGTACGCCTTCTTACAACTGGCCGCCGGCGGCATTGACGATCACGCCGCGCGCGCCGTGCTGCCGTGGCTGCATCTGGGCAGCATCCTGGCGGCGTATATCCTGGGCGCGCGGCTGTTCACCCGGCGCGCCGGGTTGTTCACGGCGGCCATCTGGGCGCTGTACCCGCATGTGGGCGCCTGGTCGCGCTTCGGTGACCTAGAGATCCCGCTGACGTTCCTGTTCACCGCCGCCGCCGCCTTCTTCCTGAAAGCCTGGCTGGAAACGGCCGGCCGCCGCCGCAGCGCGTTCATCGCCGGGCTGCTGCTGGGCGCGGGCATGTGGACGAAACCGACCATGGGCGCGTTCATCTGGAGCGCGGCGCTGCTGCTGGCGCTCGAACTCGTGCGCGCCCGCTTCGACCTGCGCGCCGCCCGCCCGCGTCTGGAAGCGATCGTCATCATGGCCGCGGCCTGCCTGCCGCTGGGCGCGGCCTGGTACATGCGCAACCTGCTGCTAGGCCATCCGGTCATCACCTTCACGACCAGCTTCTGGCTGACGCTGGCCGCCCGCAGCGGGGCTGAGTTCGGCTGGCCGCTGCTGGCGCTGCTGGCGCTGCTGGGCGGCATTTATCTGTGGCCGGGCGACCCTGCCCGCCCGAACGCGCGCGGCATCTTGATCGGGTTGGCGCTGACGCTGGCCGGCCTATTGCCCTCGATCCTGGTCCCGGCACGGATGGGGCTGCTGGAATGGCTGGCGCTGGCCGCCGGCGCGGCCGTCCTGTTCCGGGCGCTGGCGGCCTACTTCCGGCGCCTGTGGGCGGCAAACGCCGATCCCCTGCTCTCCGCCGGCGATGCGGCGCGGCTCGGCTGGGCGCTGGCGCTGGCGCTGCCGTACTTCGTCACCTGGTTCTACTCGTACAGCTATCACTACCGGCTGTCGTTCCCGATCGTGCCGCTGCTGATCCTGCCCACCGCCCTGATCGCCGCCCGCTGGACGGCGGCGACGCTCAGCGCCGGGCGCGGCGCGCTGCTGGCCCTCTACCGGCTGGCGCTGGTTGCGCTGGCGCTGCCGGGCATCGTCATCCCGCTGTATGACAGCGCGGCGGGGTGGGATTGGCTGTGGTCCGATGAGCTGCCGGACGACTTCAGCCGCTACGCCTCCGGCAACGCCGCCCTGATGAGCGTCGTCCAGGGGCTGGCGAACTACGAGCGCGAACAGGGCAAACCGCTGGTGGTGGTGGCGCCGGGCGTGGTCCGCCTGCCGTTCTTCTTCCCCCTGGCCGACATCCGCACCCAGGACGCGCCCACTCGGCTTGATCAGATCGCGGATGCGGCCTACTTCGTGTACGGCATCCCAGAGACGCGCGGCGCTTACGCTGATCTGCCCTTCCAGCGCAACCAGGTGGTGGGCGGCCTGGCGCTGGCGGCTTACGACGACCCCAGCAAGAGCATCATGCGCAAAGCCTGGTGGCACGACGACGGCAATTTCAACTACACCGTCTACGAGCTGCACCTGGACAACCGCTTCCGCCCGCCGTTCGTGCACGCGCCCACCCCGGAAGGCAAGGTCGTGTTCGGCGAGTTCGCCCGGCTGCTGGGGCATGACATCGGCGGCCTGGAACTATGGCCCGGACGGCGCGTCATCCTGCACCTGTACTGGCAGGCGCTGAAAACGCCAGCATCCGACCAGATGGTCTTCATCCACCTGCGCGACAGCCAAGACCGGTTGTGGGCAACCTGGGATGGCCCGGTCACCCGCAGCGCCGACGGGACGTACTATTCGACCCTGGTGTGGGAACCGGGCGAGTACATCATTGACGAGCGGCGCATCGGGCTGGACAAGCTGGATATGACCCCGGGCGACAGCTATCGGATCGTGATTGGCATGTACGATCTGGCGACGCAGCAGCGCGCGTCTGTCCGCGTCAATGGCAAACCGGCCGGCGACAGCTACCTCCTCACCGACCGCATCGTGATCCAGGCGCAGGAACCATGATGGACTTCACAGCGGCGGGATCAAAACCCCTGTTGAACGATGAAAGCAGCATAACGCGCCGCCTGCTCGCGCGCGCCGCGGGCGGCCATGTGGACCGTATCGGGCAGCGCCCAGTAATCAGGGATCTGTCCGAAATCAGTGACGGCCAGATCGTACAGCGGCAGGCGCAGTTCATCAGCCAACCGCCGCACGATATCATTGTGCTCAGCCGCGGCCTCATACCACGCAGGCGGCAGCGCGCCTGGGTCGCCGTCGGGACGATAGGTCGCCCAAGTAGACAGCATGACTTGCACCGACTGTGACTGCGCCAGCGCGATGATCGCGCGCAGATTGCGTTCGAAGTAAACCGGCGGGTTGAGCGAGATCCGGGAGTCATCTAGAAACGGTCTGGGACAGGCGATGGAATAAAGGTTAAAACGCCCGGCTAGGGCAGCAGGGTTAGGGATCCAACCGAAGTGAATGGCGATGAGGCGGTACAGCGCGCTGGGGCTGTCGACCTGCGGTTGCTGCCAGAGACCGCGCGTCGGATTCAGGCCGCGCAAAGGGTTCAGCCCCTGGTAGCAGTCCGGGGCGACGGAACGCGGCTCGACATCATTGATGGCTTCGTAGATGAGCAGCATATCCGGCTCTAGTTCGACGACGCGGTACATGTAGGCAGCGAGCAAATCCCAGGACGTGTAGCCGGGCAAACCCGCGTTCACTACCTCAACATTGGCTTGACCGTAGTCCTCGCGAAGTATGTTTTGAAGCTGATGCGGATAAGCTTCTTCGGCCGTGGTGGCGGTGCTGTAGGTGGTAGAGCCGCCCAATGCGACGATACGGAACACGTTGGATGGTTTGGGGATGGCGACTTCCGGACCGCGGTAGCCGAGCCGGTTATGTCCCTCATAGTCCGGCGAGGCGACATAATTGACATACGGCATGGGGATGAGCTGCGAAGACGCCCGACCCGTGATTTCCGCTGCCGAGTACAAGTACATGACTTTCTCGCGCTCCGTGCCGAAATTGGCCACATACCAGCGCACCCCGAGTTCGAGCAGCAGGCCGGCCACGCAGGCCAACAGGAGCGCTCGTTCGATCAGCCGAATGGTTTTGCCAAGATACGGTCGAATCGCGATCAGACTCGGCGCGCAAGCAATCCACCCTGCCAGAACCGCCAGCAGCAGCGCCGAGGCCAGCGCCGCCCACAGCAGCGGCTGGCGCGAGACGATGCTGATCGGCAGGACATACTTCTGAACGGAATTGTCCTGAAACACCACTTGCAGCGTGGGCAAGGTTTCCGGCGCGGCTGTGATGCAAACCCGCTGCTCGCCCTCGCCGAGGGTCGGCTGGCCGTTGACAGCGACAGTTTGGATACCTGTGACCTGCCAGCGCACGGTGAGGCAGTCCCCGGCCAGAAACACGCTGCGGCGATCTGCGGCGAAGACGATGCGCGCTTGCCCCGCATCGGCTTGGATGGCAATCGGTGGCGAGATGACGATCGCTGCCAGCGCGCTGAGCGCGATGAGCGCCGCCAGCAGGAAGATACCTAACGCCTGCGCGCCGCGTGAGAGCGCAGCATGGGGAACGGGGACGCGCGGTGACACCATAGGCTGGGCCGCTCCTGATCGTTGAACCGCTAGTCACAATCGCAGAGCCTGGCGCAGCAGCCTACGCCGCTAGCCCCTACGATTTGACAAGCCAAGCTGTATAGGCGCACAGTGTACCATACTGCCCAGCATACCGAGACGTCTCCTCACCGCAGCGCCAGCACCGCCGTCGCCAGCTTCTGCTGCACCTTGCGGCTGTTGAAGCGTTCCCACACCTCGGCAAAACCGTCTTTCAGCCCGTTTTCGTGCGTTTCCAGGTGCGCCAGGTAGGCGGCCAGCGCCTCCGCATACGGCGCTTCTGGGTCATCAGCCAGACCTTCCAGCCGGGCGCGAGCGACGCTGCTGTCGTTCAGATGCCCCAAATGATCTTGAATGCCCTTGATCGTCTCGACAAACTCCTCAGCCTGCGGCCCCAGCACCTCACTGAACAGCGATAGCGTGTAACGCAGCCGCTTGAACTCGATACGCAGCGCGTGCAGCGTAGCGGCGTTGGCCTCCGGCAGCACGGTATCATACGCCCGCACCGCCGCCAGCCGGTCGTAGATCATGGCTGGCAGCACATGGCGCACTTGGTACGGCGCGACGGCCCCGTCTGCTGGATGAAAACTGCCGCGCATCGGCTGCAGCAGGAAAGCGCTGTAGTCGCGGATAAACCGCCGGTAAGCTTTGGCATCCAGGTATTCGTTCAGCGCTTCCCGCGCCAGCGCCCGCCGCCGGTCAAGCTCGTCGATCACCAGTTGGAAGGCCGCTGCCTGCTCAGGATCGAGGGTGGCCTGGTAGGCTTTCAGGTTCTCGATCATCACGTCCAGATCGCGCACCTCGCCCAGCACCCAGCCCAGATGGCGCAGACCGCGATTATAGGGACGGATAGCTTTCGCCTTGAGGTAGGGTTTGAGCAGGCGCATCGCGCTGCGCGTCCGCCGGATGGCCACCCGCATATCGTGCACGTCCTCGATATCCTCGCCGGTGCGGCTGCCCGGCTCATGCTGGAGCATCCGCACCAGCTCTTTCAAGAGGATTTTCCGCCCGGCTTCTGCCATGGTATCCTCAGGCCGCACCGGCTCGACAGCCGGTTTTAGAAGTTCAATCTGATCCTGCGGCGAATAAGCCATTGTTCCTCCAGCTTGTATGTGACCATATGACATGGACTGATAGCACTCTTCTATTTTAAATGAGCCTTATCAAATTGTTAAGCAATCGTAGGTTATTCTTAATGATCACTGCCAGCCAATTCGTCCACCGCGGTCGCTCACCAAATTCTCACCTGAAACCGCTATGCTGTCCAAAATTCGGCTTCGTCGGGAGGTAGCCCCATGACTTTCGACAAAACTGCATTGACCGATCTGAACGCCGCTGTCGCCCGCTGGGAGCGCGGCACGCTGGCCAAGACGCTGGAGCGGATGCCGGAGCGCCGCCAAACGTTCGTCACCCAGTCCGGCGTGCCGGTGAATCGGGTGTACACCCCGCTGGACGTGGCCGAACTGGACTACCTGCGCGACCTGGGGCTGCCGGGCGAATACCCCTTCACCCGCAGCATCCACGCCACCGGCCATCGCGGCAAGCTGTGGACGATGCGCATGTTCGCCGGCTTTGGCACTGCCGAGGAGACCAACGCCCGCTACCGCTACCTGCTGGAACAGGGCAACACCGGCCTATCGGTGGCTTTCGACTTGCCCACGCTGATGGGCTACGACACCGACGCGCCTGAAGCCCTGGGCGAATTCGGCAAGTGCGGCGTAGCCGTGAGCTCGCTGCGCGATATGGAAATCCTATTTGACGGCATCCCGCTGGGCGAAGTCTCCACCAGCATGACCATCAACAGCCCGGCGGCGATCATCTGGGCTTTCTACATCGCCGCCGCTGAAAAGCAGGGCGTGCCGATGGAGCGCCTGAGCGGCACGCTGCAAAATGACATCTTGAAAGAATACATCGCCCAAAAAGAGTTCATCTTCCCGCCGGAACCATCGATGCGGCTGGTGACCGACACTATCGAATTTGCCGCCCGCCATATGCCGCTGTGGAACAGCATTAGCATCAGCGGCTACCATATCCGCGAGGCGGGCAGCACCGCCGCCCAGGAGCTGGCCTTCACGCTGGCCAACGGTCTAGAGTACGTGCGCTGGGGGCTGCGCCGCGGGCTGGACATCGACGAATTTGCCCCGCGCCTGAGCTTCTTCTTCAACGTCCACAACGACTTCTTCGAGGAGATCGCCAAGCTGCGCGCCGCCCGGCGCATCTGGGCGCGCGAGCTGCGCGAGACCTTCAAAGCCCAGAACCCGCGCTCCTGGCTGATGCGCTTCCACACCCAGACGGCCGGCGTCAGCCTGACGGCGCAGCAGCCGGAGGTCAATTTGGTGCGGGTGGCGCTGCAGGCGCTGGCCGCCGTGCTGGGCGGCACGCAGTCGCTGCACACCAACAGCCTGGACGAGGCGCTGGCGCTGCCCAGCGAGCACGCCGTCACGCTGGCGCTGCGCACGCAGCAGGTCATCGCTGAGGAGAGCGGCGTGGCCAACACCATTGACCCGCTGGGCGGCAGCTACTACGTCGAGGCGCTCACCAACCAGACCGAGCGCGCGGTATACGAGTACTTCCGCCGCATTGACGAACTGGGCGGCGTCATCCCGGCCATCGAAGCCGGCTTCTTCCAGCAGGAGATCGCTGAAGCCAGCTACCGCCAACAGCGCGCTGTTGATGCCGGCGAGCAGATCATCGTCGGCGTCAACCGCTACATCAGCGGCGAGACGCCGGCCATCCCCATCCTGCGCATGGACCCGGACGGCTACGACCGCCAGGTGGCGCGGCTGAACCACCTGCGCCAGACGCGCGATAGCACCCGCGTCCAAGCCGCGCTCGACGCCTTGCGCGCCGCCTGCCAGGGCAGCGCCAACGTCATGCCCTACCTGCTGGAGTGCGCCCATGCTTACGCCACGCTGGGCGAGATCACCGATGTCATGCGGGAGGTCTTCGGCGTCTACCATGAGCCGGTGATGATCTAGCGATCGCCGACCGCAGGCGCGGGTTTGCTCATCAACTTCTCAAGTGCGCATAGCCTGGTTCTCAGGAACAAGGACTATGGTGCGCTTCGCACAAACCGAACGCAACCCTCAACCCTCGGAGATTGACGCGTATGACAGCCATGACAAGCCTCAAGCCGGGCGACATCGCTCCGTCTCAGCGCCGACCAGCCCGTTGGGATCGGTGGGCGCTGTGGGGCGGCATTGCGTTCGCCCTGGCGTTCACCTTCATCATCTGGGCCGCCGCCCCGCGGCTGGAGGCCTTCCCCAAACTGCCAGACGAAGGCCCGGCGTGGTACTACTGGAAGCTAGCTGAACCCACAGTCGCCTCGCGCCTGTCCGCCTGGGGGCTGTACTTGGCGCACCAGTTCGCGGCCTGGGGGCTGATCTGGTACGCCCAGAATCGCGTCAAGCGCTACACCGCCGGGCTGCACCCGGTCAATGTCATCGCCCTGGGCGTGAACGCGCTGTTTGTGCTGCTGCACTTCGTCCAAACCCACGTGTGGTACGACGGGCTGGCGCAGGACGTCTCGATCTTCAGTTCACAGGGTTCGGTCATCGTCATGCTGGTCTGGATCCTGCTGATGGAAAATAACCGGCGCGGTCTGATCTTCGGCAAACGGCTGCCCATCGGCAAACGGATCATCCAGCACGCCCGCAAGTATCACGGCTACTACTTCGCCTGGGCGATCATCTACACCTTCTGGTATCACCCGATGGAAGCCACCAACGGCCACCTGCTGGGTTTCTTCTACACGTTCCTGCTGCTGCTGCAAGGCAGCCTGTTCCTGACGCGGATCCACGTCAACAAGTGGTGGATGTTCGTCCAGGAGATCACCGTGCTGGCGCACGGCACGATGGTCGCCATCGTCCAGGGCAACAACATGTGGCCGATGTTCCTGTTCGGTTTCGCCGGCATCTTCGTCATCACCCAGATGCACGGCCTGGGATTGAAAGCCTGGGTCAAATGGCTGCTGCTGGGCGTATACGTGGGCGGGGCGGCGCTGGTCTACAGCCAGCCGCTGTGGCAGGGCAAGCTGTGGCAGCTCGCCGCCATCCCGGCGATTGACTATTTGGCTGTCGTCGTCTTAGCGCTGCTGATCGGCGCTGGGCTGTGGGTCTACGACCGCGTGCGCCCGCATCGCCCCGCCGAGAACGCGGCGAGCGCCTAGCGCTGGCTGACGGCCAGCACGGCCTACGAGCCGGACGGCCGTTCACAGCAGGGAGATCAGCATGGGCATTCTTGACAATCGGGTGGCGGTCATCACCGGCAGCAGCCGCGGGCTGGGGCTGGCCATCGCCCGCGCCTACGCAGCGGAGGGGGCAGCGGTGGTGCTGACCGCGCGCACCGCGGCGACGGTGGAGCAGGCGGTCGCCGCGCTGCAAGCCGCGGGCGGCCGGGCGATCGGCCTGCCGTGCGATGTGGCCGACCTAGCGCAGGTCGAAGCGGTGCGCGACCACGCTCTCCAGGCCTTCGGCCAGATCGACCTCTGGGTGAACAACGCCGGCATCGCCGGCCCCTACGGCCCGACGGCTGCCATCCCTAACGACGCCTTCGAGCGGGCGCTGCGGACGAACATCTACGGCACGTACTACGGTTCGCTGGTGGCGCTGCGATACTTCCCGCCCCAGCGGACGGGCAAGCTGATCAACCTGTTAGGGCGCGGCGACGACGGCCGGCCAGCGCCCTATCAGAACAGCTATGCGCCCACCAAAGCCTGGACGCGCAGCTTCACGCTGGCGCTGGCACAGGAGTACCGCGACAGCGGCATCGGCATCTTCGCCTTCAACCCTGGCCTGGTAGACACCGATATGATGGGCAAGATCGAGGCGGTCGCCGGCTACGAGGCGCGGCTCAACCCGCTCAAGTTCGTGATGCGGCTGTGGGGCAACCCGCCGGAAGTGCCGGCGCGGCGCGCGCTGTGGCTGGCCTCCAGCGCGACCGACGGCCGCACCGGCCTGAACGTCCAGGTGCTCACGCCGCCTCAGATCGCGCTCGGCCTGGCGCGCGCCGGGATCGAACGGCTGACCGGCCGGCGCCGGCCTGAACACCATTTCGACATCACTACCATTCCGAGCGCGACCGAATGAGCGCCCCGCCGCCCGTCGTCCTGATCACTGGGGCGTCCAGCGGCATCGGCCAGGCCGCAGCGCTGGCCTTCGCCCGGCGCGGGGCGCAGGTGGCGGCCGTCGCCCGCCGCGCCGAGCGGCTGGCCGAACTGGAAGGGGCGGTGAACGCCCTGCCCGCCCCCCACGGCGACGTGCTGCCCGTGACCGCCGATGTGCGCGATCCTGAGGCGATGCGGGCGGCCG
Source organism: uncultured Anaerolineae bacterium (assembly GCA_937922795.1). GTDB lineage: Bacteria > Chloroflexota > Anaerolineae > Aggregatilineales > Phototrophicaceae > CFX2. The sequence continues at coordinate 34,112 of CALAJK010000001.1, read as the reverse complement.
TCGCCCAGACGGTGGAACGGTTCGGCCGGCTGGATGTGCTGGTCGCCAACGCCGGCGTCGGCCAGCGGGGCAGCCTGGTCGACTCAGACTGGGACGCGCTGGAGACGGTGCTGCGCACGAATATCGACGGGGTGCTGCACAGCATCCGCGCCGCCGTGCCGGCCATGCGCCGCGCCGGGGGCGGCCATATCATCACGATCTCATCGGTCGCCTTCAACCTGACATCGCCCTACGCCGCCGTCTACGCTGCCAGCAAGGCCAGCGTCAGCAGCCTGGCGCGGTCGCTGCGCTTGGAACTGGAGGCCGATCACATCCGCGTGACCGATTTTCTGGTGGGGCGCACCGCGACCGAATTCAACGCCAACCGCCTGGGCGAAGGCCGGCGCACCGGCAGCGGCGTGCCGACTATGCCCGCCGAGCGCGTGGCCGAAGCCATCGTCAAAACCGTCGGCACGCGGCGGACGACGGTGGTGCTGCGCCCCTTCGACCGGCTGGTGATCTGGGCAAATGTGCTGGCGCCGGGTATCATGGGGCGGCTCGCTCGTCAACAGTATCGCTGACCACCCGCCAAAGCTGATGCTCGCGCCCGCCGCGCCCCACGTTCACCTTCAGCCGGTTCGCATCGGCGGCCTGCTCATCAACCCGCCGCTGACGCTTGCGCCCATGGCCGGCCACACCAACCACGCCTTCCGCACCCTGTGCCGCGACTTCGGCGGCTGCGGCCTGGTCTGCACTGAGCTCATCAGCAGCAACGTGCTCAAGAACAGCGGCCTCAAGCGCAGCCTGCACCGTTTCGACTGGACGCCCGACGAACGGCCGGTGGCCGTCCAGTTGTTCGGGGGCGACCCGGCAGCCATGGCCGAAGCCGCCCGCATCGTGGCCGACCACGGCGCGGACATCATCGACATCAACATGGGCTGCTGGGTCCCGAAGGTCGTCAGCAAGGGCGGCGGCGCGGCGCTCCTGCGCGACGTATGCACCGCCGCCGCCGTGGTCGCCGCCGTCGTGCGAGCGGTGGATGTGCCGGTGACGGTCAAGGTGCGCAGCGGTTGGGAGCCAGGAGAGATCACGGCTGTGCCGTTCGCCCGCGCCGCCGAAGATTGCGGCGCGCAGGCCATCGCCGTCCACGGCCGCTTCGCCCGCCAGGGTTTCCAGGGCGAAGCCGACTGGCAGGTGATCCGCCAGGTCAAGCAGACCGTTCGCATCCCCGTGTTCGGCAACGGCGACGTCCACGACGCCGCCGACGCCGCTCGCATGCTGGCGCTGACCGGCTGCGACGGCGTGATGATCGGGCGGGCGGCGCTGGGCCGCCCCTGGGTCTTCCGGCACATCTGGCATGAGCTGACGGCCGGGGAGCGGCTGCCGGAGCCGCCGCGGCCGCAGCGCGCCGCCATCGCCCTGCGCCATGCCCGCCGGACGCTGGCCGCGGCCGCCTGCCCGGAAGCCGTCGCCGTGCGCGAGCTGCGCGGCCAGCTCATCCACTATCAGCTCGACCTGCCCGGAAGCGTCACGGTGCGCAATGCGCTGGTGCAGGCCGAATCGCTGGCTGACTTAGAACGCATTCTGGAGCCGCTGGCGGCCGGGTCTGATGAAGCATGTCGATGAGGCCGCGCGGCAGGTGGACAGTATGGCTCAAAAACTGAACTCGATGCGCTTGCTCGAAACGCACAACATCCCGTATGAGGTGGCCGAATACCCCGATAGCTTGCGCGACGCCGAGCAGGTGGCCGAAGCGCTGGGCGCGCCGCCGTTCATGGTCTACAAGACGCTGGTCGTCGAGCCGATCGGGGGCGGCAAGCCGCTGCTGGCGCTCATCGCCGCCGATCGCACGCTGGACCTCAAAGCGCTGGCGGCGGCCAGCGGCCACAAGAAAGTCGTCATGGCGGCGCACGCCGACGCCGAACGGCTGACAGGGCTGAAGGTGGGCGGCATCAGCGCCCTAGCGTTGACGCACAAGAACTGGCCGGTCTTCCTAGACAAACCGGCCACCGAACTTCAGCATATCCTGGTGAGCGCCGGCCAGCGCGGGCTGAATCTGCGCGTGCCGACGCTGGGATTGGTGCGCGTGCTGGGGGCGCGCATCGCCGACATCAGCATGCCCAGCTGACGCTCACAGGCGGTCGAATACCCGCACATTCCCCTCGCCCACCAAACTGACCAGATCGCGCTCTAATTCAGCGCAGTGGGCGGTCGTATCATTCGGGAACTCCAGGTTGTAGGCGTGCCGGTCATCCTCAATGACGATGGTGAAGCGGTCCTTGCCCGGATACGATTTGAGCAGGCCGTGCAGTTTGCGCAGTTTGCGCCGGTCTTTATCGGCGTCGTCTGACCGCCGGAAGTACACCATCACCCGGCGCGGGGGCAGCGTCGGCGGCGGCGCATCCGGGGGCAGCCAGTCGTCCGCCCCACCCTGCGTCCAGGCCGGCTCATCGCCGGCCTCCTCATGGGCCGCGCCATCGGCGGCCGGGGGCTCAACTGCCGGCACGGGCAAGGCCACCGCGCCCTGCGTGATTGGCGCGGCTGCGCCTACCAGGGCAGGACTTTCAACCGGAGCCAGCGGCGCGTCTTCTGCCGCTTCGTCCGGCGGCTGCTCGACCGCCCACTCCGGCGGCTCATCGTGCGTCGGAAGCAGCGTCGGCTCATCCGGCACGGTCGAGGTCAGATCCTGGCGCACCGAGTCCGCCACGATCTGGGGATCGCCCCGCCCGGTATCGAACTTGCCGACGACGATGACCACGCTGCCCACTTCAACCAGATCGTGGAACTTGTCATACGTGCGCGGGAACAGCACCACCTCCAGCGTGTCGGCGCTGTCGTGCCAGTCTTCAAGCTGGATGACCGCCATCATCTGGCTGTTGCGGGTGACGATCTTGCGCAGGCTGACGATCTCGCCGGCCACCACCACCGTCTTGCCGGCTGCCGCCGCGCCCTGCTCCTTCAAGTGAGCGATCTCCGCCGTGTTCGCATGGAGCAGCACCTCGCGGGCTTTGTCTACCGGCCGGCCGGTGACGTACAGGCCGAGCAGCTCTTTCTCCCAGTTGAGCAGGTCGCGCGGTGAGACATCAGCCGGCGCGGGCGGCAGCCGCAGCGCGTCATCTGCGCCGAACATGCTCATCTGGCCGATCTCCTGCGCCCGGTGATAGTCGGCGCTGTAGCTCATCATGCGGTCGAGCGCTTCCGGCTGCGCCAACTGTCCCCGATTGCCCAGGGCGTCCAGCGCCCCCACCTTCACCAAGCTCTCCAGCGCGCGCCGGCCCACCTGGCGCAGATCTACCCGCCGGCAGAAATCCTCCAGGCTGGTGAAAGCCCCGCCGGCCTCTCGCGCCGCTAGGATCGGCTGAAGCTGCGACTCGCCGGCGTTCTTGATGGCCGCCAGCCCGAAGCGGATGCCGCGCACCCCGTCGGCCTGCATCTGAATGTCGAAGTCCATCAGGCTGGAGTTCACGTCCGGCGGCAGCACCGGGATGCCCAGGCGCCGGCTTTCGCCCAGGAAGACGGTGATCTTGGCGATGTCGTCGCGGTGGACGGACAGCAGCGCGGTGATGTACTCGGCCGGATAGTTGGCCTTCAGAAAAGCCGTCTGGCAGGTGATGACCGCGTAGTCGGCGGCGTGGCTCTTGTTGAACCCGTAATTGGCGAAGAACTCGATATCATCGAAGATCTTGTTGGCCGTCTCGACATCCACACCGTGCTGCGGCCCACGCTCGACGAAGATGGCGCGGTGCTGTTTGAGGTCTTTTTCCTTCTTTTTGGAGACCGCCCGGCGCATCAGATCTGCCTCGCCCAGCTCATAGCCGAACAGGCTGCCAGCGATCTGCATGAGCTGTTCCTGATAGACGATGATGCCGTACGTCTCCGCCAGGATCGGCTCCAGCAGCGGGTGGCGGTACTCCACCTTCTCTTCGCCGCGCAGCCGGCGGTTGTACAGCGGGATGAAATCCATCGGGCCCGGACGGTACAGCGACACCGCCGCCACGATGTGCTCGAAGCGCGTCGGGCGCATATCGCGGAGCATCTGCTGCATACCCGCGCTTTCAAACTGGAACACGCCGACCGTCTCGCCGCGCCCGATCATGGCGAAGGTGTTCTGGAGCATCCGGTCGGTCTGGGGGTCGCCGGTAGGCCGGTACGGGATGGTGTCCATGGTGTACTTGACGCCGTGATAGCGCTCGACCAGGTCGCACGCCTTGCGCAGGATGGTGAGCGTGGACAGCCCCAGGAAGTCGATCTTCAGCAGGCCGATCGACTCGCAGGTCTCCATCGGGAACTGGGTGACGGCCTTGAGCGCGCTCTGCACTTCTGTGCTCTCGCCGACGCTGGTCAGGCGGTGCAGCGGGATGTACTCCACCAGCGGCCGGTCGGCGACGATCACGCCGGCGGCATGCGTCGAGGCGTGACGGTTGAGGCCCTGCAGCCGCGCCGCCACGTCAATCACCTGGCGCATCTCACGGCTGGTCTCGTAAAGCTGGCTGAGTTCCGGGTTCTCCTCCACATACACTTTCAGCGGTTTGGGCTTCGGCTCCTGCGGGATGAGCCGCGCCGCCTGGTTGACCAGCTCTAGCGGCACATTCAGTGCCCGCCCCACGTCGCGCACGGCGGCCTTGGGCCCCAGCGTCCCAAAGGTGATGATGGCTGCCACTTTGTCCTCGCCATACTTGCGCGCCGTGTAGGTGATCATCTCCTCGCGGCGGTCGTCTGGGTAATCCAGGTCAATATCCGGCATGCTGACGCGGCCGGGGTTGAGGAACCGCTCGAACAACAGTTGATTCTCGATCGGATCAATGTTGGTGATGCCCAGCGTGTAGGCGGCCAAACTGCCCGCCCCGGAGCCGCGCACGTTCCACCAGATATCCGCCTGGCGGGCGTACTGGCACAGGTCCCACACGATCAGGAAGTACGTCTCAAAACCCATATCGTGGATGATGCTCAACTCGCGGTCGAGCCGCGCCCGCAGCCGCTCATCGGCGTCGGCGCGGTCGCCGTACCGCCAGCGCAGCCCTTTTTCGCACAGGTAGCGCAGGTAGCTGCCGGGGGTGTGCCCTTCCGGCACGGGGAAGACCGGCAGATGATAGCCTTTGGTGTCCAGGTCAAGCTCGCACATTTCGGCGATCTTGAGCGTGTTGTGCAGCGCCTCGGGGGCGGCGTCGCCGAAGTAGCGCCACATCTCGTCCGGCGTGGTCAGATGATAGCTGGCGTCGGACATGCGCAGCCGGCCTTCATCGCTCTTGAGCGCTCCCGTCTGGATGCAGAGCAGCGTGTCGTGCGGATCGTGGTCTTCAGGCAGCACGTAATGCACGTCATTGGTGGCCACCAGCCCAACCTGCGTATGGCGGCTGCGGCTGTAGTCCAGCAGCCAGCGGTTGAGCGTCTCTAGGTCGCGGATCGCGTGGTGCTGCAGCTCCAGGTAGAAGTGGTCTTTCCCGAACACCTCCTGATACCAACCGATGAGCTTGCGGGCTTCGTCGTCCCGGCCTTCGATGACCAGGGTCGGGATCTCAGCGGCCAAGCAGCCGCTGGTGGCGATCAGTCCCTCGGCGTGCTCGGCCAGGAACTCGCGGTCAATGCGGGGCCGGTAGTAGTACCCCTCAAGCTGCGCCGCGCTGGCGATCTTGAGCAGGTTGCGGTAGCCGGTCATGTTCTGCGCCAGCAGCAGCAGGTGATACGGGCGCTTATCCAGTTTGGGGTCGCGGTCGCGCATCGAGCGCCGCGCCAGATAAGCCTCCATGCCGATGATCGGCTTGACGCCCGCCGCTTTGCAGGCGCGGAAGAAATCAATCACGCCGAACATCGTGCCGTGATCGGTGATCGCCAGGGCGGGCATATGCAGCGCCTGCGCCCGTTCAACGAGCTGATCAATGCGGCTGAGGCCGTCCAGCAGCGAATATTCTGTGTGGACGTGAAGATGCACAAAACTCCGGTCAGACATCCTGTACTCTCGACTTGATGCAGGTGGGGATGGAACGCAGATGCGAGCGCCTACGTGCGCTCATTATACCATCAGCCCCCACCTGCGATCCGGCACGTATAACAAATGTTCGCCGTTCAGGTCGCCCGCCCTCAAGCTATCCTATACGCTCAAACCGGGGCGTTTGATACTCAAGGCACGCACAACGACAAATTGAGCTACACTTACACTATGCCTGAACTACCTGAGGTCGAAACTGTAGTGCGCAGCCTGCGCGCTCCGCTCATCGGGCGCACGATCACCGGCGTCTGGACGGATTGGCCGAAAGTGATGCGCTCGCCTTCCCCGGCTGAATTCGCCGCGCGGCTGCCGGGGCAGACGTTCCGCGCCCTCAATCGGCGCGCCAAGTACATCGTCTGCCAGCTCGATCATGATGTGCTGGCTGTGCATTTGAAGATGACCGGACGGCTGTACATTTGGGATAATCCCGAACCGCCCGATCGCTGGGTGCACTTCCAGCTGGCGCTCGATGACGGCCGGTATCTGTGCTTTTCCGACGCCCGCCGTTTCGGGCGGGTCTACCTGGCGCAAGACATAGAAGAGATCGCCCCCGACCTGGGACCAGAGCCGCTGGATGCGGCGTTCACGGCGGCAGTGCTGCGCCAGCGGCTGGCAGGCCGGCACAAGGCGATCAAGGCGCTGCTGCTGGATCAGTCGTTCATCGCCGGCGTCGGCAACATCTACGCCGACGAAGCCCTGCACGCAGCCGGCATCCATCCCCTGCGCCCGGCGCATACCCTGACCGACGCCGAGATCGCTCGGCTGCACCAGGCCATCCGCCGCGCGCTGGAACAGGGCATCGCGCATGAGGGCGCCAGCATCAATTGGTATCGCAAACCGGACGGCGAACGCGGCGAATCGCAGGATTACCTGACAGTCTATGGCCGCGACGGCCAACCCTGCCTGACCTGCGGCGCGCCGCTCGTCAAGATTCGCGTCGCCCAACGCGGCACGCACTACTGTCCGATCTGTCAACCGGAGCCTTAGATTATGGGAAGCGATCTGGCTGGTTTCTTGCAGCAACCGTTTGTCAGCGCCATGCTGGCGTTGATGTGCACGCTGGGCGTCCTGCTCGTGGCCGTCATCGGCGCGCTCGTCTATCTGCGGCGGCGGCGCGGGATTACCCCCGATAAGCGTCGCGCCGTCGCCAGCGCGCTGGCGGACGACATGCCTGATCTGGACTCGCTGGTCGGCAGGCTGACGTTCGACCCACAGCCGGCAGCGCCGCCGGCGCCGACGCGCGCCGCGCGCCAGGGCACATTCGTCGTCGCCGTCAACGATGGCGACGCCGCCGAGGCGGTCGAAGTGATGACCATCCTGCGCGATGTGGTGGACGGACGTCTGATCATTCAAATGGGCGATAAAACCCTGCGCAACCCAGCCGCCGACCCAGAGTTCCGCGACCGGCTCAACCGGCTGATGCGCGAGGTGGCGCAGCTCGCCAAGACGAACCTGCCGGCCGCTCCCGCCGTCGAGGCGCCGCCAGTCACCGATGAACTGGCCGCCCGGCCGGCGCCCGCGGCCCCGCCCCGGCCGCAGCCGGCTGCGCCGCCCATGCCGAGCGAGGCGCCGGGCGCGCTGCCCACCTTTCGTCTGGAAGACCAGGGGCCGATCAAGCCGGCGCGAGGCCAGAAACTGGAACGCAAACCCGTGCCGGAGATCAATATCGCCGCGGCCATCGAAGCCTATTTGCAGCATAAGCTTCAGTTCACGCCGCAGTACGCAGGCCGCAGCATCCATATCTACCCGTCCCCAGACGGCGGCGTGAGCATCGAAGTGGACGGGCAGTACTACGACGCCGTGTCGTCGGTGACAGACCCTGACGTGCGCGGATTTCTGGAGGCGACAGTTCAGGAGTGGCAGGAGCGCCACTAACGGCGGGTTCGTTGCTCATCCATCCTGCAAGTGGCATAATTCACAAGGCGAACGCTGGCGTTCACCTTCATTTCGTGCGCGTGCTGACAGGTCACTGCTCCCCCTGGGTGACCGCGAAACTGCTGGATCAAAGGAGAAAACCGGTGGACTTATTCGAATATCAAGGCAAACAGTATTTCGCGCGCTTCGGCATCCCGGTGTCGCCCGGCGGCGTGGCTGACACAGTGGAGGAGGCGGTCGCCCAGGCTGAAGCCGTCGGCTATCCGGTGGTCGTCAAGGCGCAGGTGCAGGTCGGCGGGCGCGGCAAGGCGGGCGGCATCAAACTGGCCGACAATGCCGCTGAGGTGCGCTTCCATGCCGGCAGCATCCTGGGCATGAACATCAAAGGACATATCGTCAAGCGCCTGTGGATCGAGCGCGCCTCGGACATCGAGCAGGAGTACTACGCCTCGTTCACCCTGGATCGCACGGCCAAGCTCTACTTGGGGATGCTGTCGGCCAAGGGCGGCGTGGACATCGAACAGGTGGCGGCTGAAGACCCGGACGCCATCGCCCGGCTGCACGTTAACCCCCTTGACGGGCTGGCCGAGGACGCCTGCCGCGACTGGGTGGCGCGGGCTAAACTCGACCCGCGCGCCAATGAGGGTGTGGTGAACATCCTGATGAAGCTGTATCGCTGCTTCGTCGAAGGCGACGCCGACCTGGTCGAGATCAACCCGCTGATCCTGACACCGGACGGCCGCGTCCACGCGCTGGACGCCAAGGTGACGCTGGACGACAGCGCCGCCCGCAACCACCCCGAATGGGACGCCTTCCGCGGCCTGGAGCAGCTCGATGAGCGCGAGAGCCTGGCGCGCTCGAAAGGCTTGCAGTACGTGGGGCTGGACGGCGACGTAGGCATCATCGCCAACGGCGCCGGCCTGGCGATGAGCACCTGCGACACCGTCAACCAGGTGGGCGGCAAACCGGCCAACTTCCTAGACATCGGCGGCGGCGCCAGCGCTGACGTGGTCACCAGCGCGCTGGAGGTCATCAACACCGATCCCAACGTGAAGGTCATCTTCATCAACATCTTCGGCGGCGTCACCCGCTGCGATGAGGTGGCGCGCGGCATCATTGAGGCCACGCGCCGGGTGCAGCTCCGGTCGCCGCTCATCATCCGGCTGGACGGCACGAATGCCCGCGAAGGCCACGCCATCCTCGCCGAAAACGCTTCTGACCGGCTCATCATCGCCCCGACGATGCTAGAAGCCGCCAACCGCGCCGTCGCCATCGCCGCAGGAGGGTAGACCATGGCGATCTTTGTGAATGAGCAGACGAAAGTCGTCGTCCAGGGTTTGACCGGGCGGCAGGGCAGCTACTACGGGCTGCGCAACCGCGCCTACGGCACTCAGGTGGTGGCGGGCACGAACCCGCAGAAGGCTGGAGCCGATGTCGAAGGCATCCCCATTTTCGCCAGCGTCGCCGACGCTGTGCAGGCAACCGGCGCGAACGCCTCGTTCGTCATCGTCCCGGCGGCAGTGGCCGCCGACGCCATCTTGGAGGCTGCCGAGGCCGGCGTGCCGTTCATCGTGTGCGTGACCGAACATATCCCCATGCACACTCAGGCGGCGGTGTTCAACCGTCTCAAACGCGACTTCCCCCACACGCGCCTGCTCGGACCGAACTGCTCCGGCATCCTCAGCCCCGGCAAATGCAACATCGGCTTCACGCCGGCGGAAGTGTCGATGCCGGGGCCTGTCGGCATCGTCAGCCGCTCGGGCACGCTGGCCTACCAGTCCATTTTTGAGCTGACGCAGAAGGGGATCGGCCAGAGCACCTGTGTCGGCATCGGCGGCGATCCGGTGCCCGGCACCAACTTCATCGACTGCCTGGCCGCTTTCGAGGCCGATCCCGAAACTAAAGGCGTCATCATGATCGGCGAAATCGGCGGGGCCGAAGAAGAGCGCGCCGCCGACTTCATCCAGCACGAGATGACCAAGCCCGTTGTCGCCTACATCGCCGGCGTGACCGCCCCGCCCGGCAAACGCATGGGCCATGCCGGCGCGATCATCTCCGGCTCCAAAGGCACGGCTAAAGCCAAGATGGAAGCGCTCGAAAAAGCGGGGGCGCGGGTGGCGCTCAACCCCACCCAGCTCGGCGACTTGATGCAGGAAGCGCTGGCTGGCTGACCCTGACCGTCGGGGGCGTGGAAACTAAACGCCCCCGCACTTTTTTATCCTCTCTTATCCTCGTCAAAACCTGAAACAGCCTATAATGATAACTGAACTGTCTATCGGATGCTGAGGCTGATCGTGAAAACACTCATCTTAATGGGACTATTCGTGATCGTACTGTCCGGGTCAACGCTGGCGCAAGCCGGCCTGTCGCGGCAGCAAATCCAAGAAATTGCCCAGAGCGTCGTGCAAATCGTGGCGCTGGAGCGCGGACGCCCGTTGGGCACCGGCTCAGGCACGATCATCGACGCCACCGGGCTGATTTTCACCAACCGCCACGTCGTCGAAGACGCCGACGATTACGCCATCCTCGTGCTGGAGGATCTGCGCGAACTGCCGGTGCACCGCTATTACGCCAGCCTCGTCGGCGTCGCCGATACGCTGGACTTCGCCGCCCTGCAAATTGACCGCGATGAGAACGGACGGGCGATCGACGCTTCGACGCTCAACCTACCGTTCATCGAACGCGCCAACGAAGATGTCCTGCATGGCGACGCTGTGTACATCTTCGGCTACCCTGGCATCAGCGGGGGCTATCTGACTGTGACACAGGGGGTGATCACGACGATCGAAAACGGCACAATCAATGGGCGCAGGCTGCCGGTCTGGTATCAAACGGACGCCGAAATCTCGCCCGGCAACAGCGGCGGCCTGGTGGTGAACCAGGCGGGCGAGTTCATCGGCATCCCGACCGCGGTGCAGGCTGAGGAACGCACGCTGGGGCGGCTGGGCGGCATCCTGCCGGTGTCGGCCATCTTCGCCACCTTTGAAGACACGCCATCCGCCGCGGCCACCCCCACCGCCCCGGCCAAGACGCCGCCCGCTGTGGTCACCGGCGGCGTGAGCGTGGACTGCGGCAAGGGCGTCGGCTTCAACAACGGCGTCGAGATCACCGTGCGGCAGATGCGTGCCGGCTTTAACTATACGGCCACCGCCATTGGCCTCAACGGCTTCGACCCGGTGCTGGCCGTGCTCGACCCCACCACCGGCAGCGGCTTGTGCACGGATGATGAGCCGGCGGCGGCGCGCTTCCAAGTGGCGCTGCCCACCACCGGGGTCGTCCCACCAAGCTCGACCACCTCGCGCATCACGTTTTCGCAGCGCAGCGGCCGGCCATTTGCCGATGTCTCACTGGTAGTGGGCGGACTGGGCGATATAGCTGGCGAGTTCGTGCTCGTGCTGGAGGGTATGGCCGCGACCGCCGCTGACAACCTCGGCGATCCATTCTCAGTCTGGCTCACGCCCGGTCTGATCACTTCCGGCGTGCCGCTGACCATATACATGATCTCGGTCACCGACGCCCTGGATCCGTTTATGTACCTGGCCGATGCCAACTTAGATATTTTCATGACCGATGCCGGCGAATTCGTCTACTGTGACGACGCCGGCGACCCGCAGACCTGCTGGGGCCAGTCGACCGACCTGAGCAGCAGCTACGTGACGCGCGCCCGCGGCAGCGCCCTGCCCGGCGGACGTCTGGACGCCATGCTGCAAATTCCGCTGGACGGTTTCGACCCGAATACGTCGAGCGATTTGGCGCTGACGTTCATGATGACCAGCTACCAACAGACGTCTTTTGGCGATTACGTGGTCGCCATTCACGCCGCCACCCAGTAGCCCAGACCTGCCGGGCGCCTCAAACGAAGGCGGCATCCACCGGCGTTACATAGGGTTTGCCCTGTGGGTCGAGCGTCAGCCGGCCCACAGGGCGCAGCGGATCGTGAGGGAAGATCAGCAGCGCCCCAGTCTCCAGCGCCCAACGCTGCCAGACACGCTTAGTCTCCAACGTCACCAGCGGCTCTACATCGTAAGCGGTCATCCAGCCCAACCGCTCGAAGTGGATGGCATAACAGGCCAAGTCGCAGATGAACGCGGCCTGCTGGCCACCGCTCTCAAAGCGCACGCTCATGTGGCCAGGCGTATGGCCAGGCGTCACCACACCGCACACCCCCGGCGCTAGCTCTGTGTCGCCTTCCAGCAGCCGCAGTTGGCCGGTCTCAAACAGCGGCTGATAGTTGTCCAGGATGTAGGTGGCGCGGGTGCGCTCGTTGGGGCGCATGGCGTCTTCAAATTCGCGGCGCTGCACGACGTACTGCGCGTTGGGGAACGTCGGCTCAAGCTGCCCCTGATCATTTAATCGGGTGTTGCCGCCGGCGTGATCCGCGTGCAGGTGGGTATCGATCACCAGATGGATGTCCTCTGGAGCTAGACCTAACCGCGCCAGCCCGCCCAACAGCCCGCCGCCCGGTCGTTCCAACCGCATGAAGTCGCGCTGCCTTTGGCTCAGCTTGTCGCCGTGCCCCACATCAATCACGATGTTTCGGCCTCCCGTCTGCACCAGCAGGCAGACCGATATCATCGGCACTAAGCCGTCGGCGTCCGGCGGCATCAGCGGCGACCACAACGCGCGCGGCACCAGCCCGAAAGCGCCGCCGGGATCAACGTGGGTGATGCCATCGTTGATCAAGTGAATGCGCAGATCACCGATCTGGATCATAGGCCGTCCCCACAGCTATCTCGGACTCGTCGCCGTTCAAGACGCGCTCCCATTTCGCATCGAACCAGGCCGCCAGCGCCGACCGTTCCGGCGGCGGCAGAAACGCCGCCTCGGCGGCGTGCAGCATCTGGCGCTTGACCTCATCGAGAGTCAGACCGAGATGCTGAACAGCTCGCCCGATCTCTTGGCTGAGGGTGATGTTGGACACCAGCGGATCATCGGTATTGATCGTCGTCCTCACCTGCTGGCGGCACAGCGCCGGCAGCGGATGATACGACCACTCGCTCACAACGCCGCTGTCCAGGTTGCTGGAAGGACACACTTCCAGCACAATGCCACGGTCTACCAGCTCGCTCAAGAGCGCCCGGTCTTCGATCAAGCGCACGCCGTGGCCGATCCGCTCAGCGCCCAGCTCGTACACTGCCGTGTGAATGCTCTCCGGCCCCGCCCACTCCCCGGCGTGAATGGTGATCCCGAACCCATCGGCTCGCGCCTGGGCGAAGATGTCGGCGAACGGCGCGGCGGGGAACGCCTGTTCGTTGCCGGCCAAGTCCAGCGCGACCACGCCGTGCCCCAAAAATGGGCGGGCGGCCTCCAGCACGCGCGCGCCGATTTCGACGCTCTCATGCCGGTTCATCGACACGATCAACCCCACTTGAATCCCATGCTCGCGCGCCGCCGCCGCGGCCGCCTGGCTGACCCACTCGATGACGTCGCGGTAATCGCATCGGATGATGTTGCTGAGCGCCGCCGGCGTGAAGCGCAGTTCCAGATACACTACCCGGTCGGCGGCGGCATCCGCTACCGCTTCGGCAGTCACCCGCTGAATCACTTCCGGAGACCGGAAGAACTGGCGCAGCGTCATGAACTTGCTGAGGAAATGCTGGGGCGTGCGCAGCCCGTCCGGCATCACCTGCACGAACGGGCGCAGCGTTTCGACATCATACTCCGGCATCTCGATGCCGTACTCTAGCGCGATGTCAATCAGCGTGGTCAGGCGTACCGATCCTTCCAGATGACGGTGCAGATCAATCTTGGGCAGCGCCGGTATGCGGCGGTACAGCTCAGCAGCCATCATCCAGCCGTCTCCCCAAACAGCGTCTGACCACGATCAGCCGCGCTCCGCTAACAGCCAGCTCCAGTAGCGCCAGACGACCACCAGGCTCAGCGTCAGCGCTAGGGCGGGCACGCCGACATACAACAGCACCCACCCCGGCTCCTGGCTGATCGCCGCTGACGCCACCCCACGCGCCAGATTCCACGCCCGGCCTGCCGCGCTCAACAGCATCAACCCTGCGCTCAGGAAAAGACCCAGATAATAACGCGGCGTGCGGGTGACGCTGCCCAACCGGCGGCTGAGTAGCCCCAGAATGATCAGCATCACGCTGATGCCTGCCGGACCGACCAGTCCCAGCCAGCCTGCTGCATCTACCATCATACGCTCATTATCGATTCCGCGTCATCAACTGGTGCAGATAGACACACAGCGCGATGATCGCGACGCCGCCCCCGGCCATCAAAGCCTCTGCCAGCGCATCGCCCGCAATTTGGTCGAGGCTGGCGTAACGCACCACACCCGCCGCAAACAGCAGCGCTGGCGCCACAAACCACCTGAAGTAAGTGCGCTCGCCGGAGAACCGCTGATAGAAGCGGGCGATCAGCAGCAAAAACACCAACAGCAGCGCCAGCGCAAACCCGGTATACAGCAGCAGCAGTTGGCTCAGCGATACCGCGCCCACACAGAACGCTCAGCGCATGCTGCGCATGACGTGATAGATCGCCTTCACCCGAAACTGGCGATCGTCACAGGCGCGCACAAACCCCCCGACCAGATCGCGCATCGCCCGATCGGACGCCAGAGAGTAAATGGCATGCCCCGCCGCCGAACTGCGCTCTAACACACCCGTTTCAGCCAGCTCATCCAGTTCACTGGCGATCGTGCGCGCGTCGCGCCCGATATAGCGGGCGATGTTCTCAGCCGTGTCAGCCGCATGTGGATTGTCGTGAAAGAAACGCACCAGGTCCCATTTGACGAACGAATTGACTTTCTTGCGCAGAAACTCCAGCAGCGACGGTTCAATGTCGTCCATGACGCCGCGCGATGCCGAACCTGTTGTCGTGGGCATTTCCTTCCTCTTTTTACTGCTCTTACCCAACTGGATGATTAACGATGATCTGACCGGCTGTCGTCGGCCACCAGCAGCGTTCAACCGCCGCGATCCTGCTTGAGATGACAGTGCTTGTACTTTTTGCCGCTGCCGCACCAGCAGGGATCGTTCCGGCCCAGCTTGTGCTGCGCGCGGACTGGCTCCGGCTTGGACTCGGCGGCTCCGCCGGCGCGCGCCATCTGGAGTGGCTGTCGGCGCGCCGGCGTCTGCTGCGGCTGACGCACATTCACCTGGGTGGCCAGGAGTTGGTAAGCCGCCTGCTGCCGGATTTCATCCTGCAAGCCCTGCCACATGCTGAAAGCCTGCCGCTTGTACTCCACCAATGGATCGCGCTGCGCCACTGACATCAGACCGATGCCCTCGCGCAGAATATCCAGGTCGGTCAAATGGCGCTGCCAGTGGTAATCCACCACCCGCAGCATCGTCCATTTCTCCAGCCGACGCATCAGATCGTCGCCGAGTTCTTTGGTCTTCTTATCGTAAGCGAAATGCGCCGCTTCGATCAATGTGGTTTCCAGCTCATCCAGCGTTTGGTTCGCCAGCGTCTCCGGCGTGATATGTTCCGGGACTGGAAACACTTTCAGCAGGCTCCGGTAGAGGCCTTCCGCGTCCCACGCCCCCGGCGCGGCATCCTCCGGCACGTGCTCATCGAGGACATCGATGATGGCCTCTTCGAGGATCTTCAGGTAGTCGTCGCGCAGACTGTCCTTGTTCAGGATCTCCCGCCGCTGCGCATAGATGACCTCACGCTGTTTGTTGACGACATCATCGTATTCCAGCACCCGTTTACGGACGTCGAAGTTGTAGCCTTCCACGCGCACCTGCGCCTGAGCGATAGAGCGGGTGATCATGCCGTGCTCGATCGGCTCGTCCTCCGACAAGTTAGCCCATGACATGAAACTCTTGACGCGGTCGCCACCGAACCGGCGGATGAGATCATCTTCCAGGCTCAGGAAGAAGCGCGACTCGCCAGGGTCGCCCTGGCGGCCGCAGCGGCCGCGAAGCTGATTGTCAATCCGCCGCGCCTCGTGCCGCTCAGTGCCCAGCACAAACAGCCCGCCCTGCTCAAGCACGATTTTGCGATCCGCTTCGCACTGCGCTCTGGCCTCCGCCAGCGCCGCTTCCCACTGCTCCGGCGTGGCCTCGGTCAGATCAATGCCCTGCTTACGCAGCTTCTCACGCGCCAGCCCTTCCGGGTTGCCGCCCAACAAAATGTCCACGCCGCGCCCGGCCATGTTGGTGGCGATGGTGACCGCGCCCGGCCGCCCGGCCTGCGCAATGATCGTCGCCTCGCGCTCATGCTGCTTGGCGTTCAAAACTTGATGCGGCACGCCCGCCCGGTCGAGCAGCTTGCTCAGCCGCTCCGACGTTTCAATGGCGACCGTGCCGACCAGCACCGGCTGCCCCCGGCTCTGCCGCGCCTTGATCTCATCCACGACCGCCTTGAACTTCGCCGCTTCCGTCATGAACACCAGGTCATCGTAATCTTTGCGGATGACCGGCAAGTGCGTCGGGATGGCAACGACCTCCAGGCCGTAGATCTTCTCGAACTCTTCCTGTTCGGTGAGCGCCGTGCCGGTCATGCCGGCCAGTTTTTTATACATGCGGAAGAAGTTCTGGAAGGTGATCGTGGCCATCGTCAGGTTCTCGCGGCGGATTTTGACGCCTTCTTTGGCCTCGATCGCCTGGTGCAGGCCTTCGGAGAACCGACGGCCATACATCAACCGCCCGGTGAACTCGTCCACGATGATCACCTGGCCGTCCTGGACGATGTACTCTTTGTCGCGGTGATACAGCGCCGCTGCCCGCAGCGAATTGTCCAGGTACGGGATCATCTCCGAATGAGCCGGATGGTAAAGCTGGTCAATGCCCAGGATCCGCTCGACCTTCTCGACCCCCTGCTCGGTGAGATACACCACGCGATCCTTGATGTCCACCACGTAATCGCCGTCGGGTTCTTCGTCTTTCGACAGCCCGTTGGAGCTGGGCTTCAACCGCCGCACCACGTCAGCGAACAGCTTGTAGTAGTCGGAAGGCTCATCGGCCGGCCCGGAGATGATGAGCGGCGTGCGTGCCTCGTCAATCAGGATGTTGTCAACTTCGTCTACGATGGCGTAGAACAGCTCGCGCTGGACGATCTGGTTCGTGTCATAGACCATGTTGTCGCGCAAATAGTCGAAGCCGAACTCATTGTTCGTGCCGTAGGTGATATCGGCCAGGTAGACGTCGCGCCGTTTGACCGGCCGCAGACTCTGGTAACGCGCATCCGCCGAGACGTAAGCCGGGTCGAAAATGAACGATCCGGCGTCAGGATCGGAGCTGTCGCCCTTGCTCTGGATGACGCCCACCGTCAGCCCCAGAGCGTGATACACCGGCCCCATCATCTGCACACCGACCTTGCTGAGGTAATCGTTGGGCGTGACCAGATGCGCGCCGCGCCCCAACAAAGCGTTCAGATACAGCGGCAGTGTGGCGACCAGCGTCTTGCCTTCGCCCGTTTTCATCTCGGCGATGCGCCCCTCATGCAGCACGATCCCGCCGATCAATTGAACGTCATAATGCCGCAGGCCGATCGTCCGGCGCGCCGCCTCGCGCACGACCGCGAACGCCTCGACCAGCAGCTCATCCAGCTTGGACCCCTGCGCCAGACGCGCCTTGAATTCGACCGTCTTGGCCGCCAGATCCCGGTCTGACAGCGCCTGCATGGCGGGCTCCAGCGCGTTGATCTTGGCGACGGTCTCGCGGTAGCGAGACAGCGCGCGTTCAATCGGGTCGCCAGCCACTTTCTTCACCAGGTTCTTGAGCATCAAAAAGCCTCGGTCACTCACCCCTACGGAGCGCGTTTCGTCTTGCAAGGCGGAATTATAGCATAAACCTGTCAACAGTCCGTTAGAAATGATGAAAGCAGTGTCTGGCCGGGCCGGACGCCCCGGCGCAAGGGCGCAGCCGCCGAGTATAATGAGGCAGCGGAACAGCCATCAGGAGATCACCCATGCACTACACATCGTTAGGACGGACGGGTTTGAAAGTCAGCCGCCTGTGTCTGGGGGCGATGACCTTCGGCTGGTCGGCGGACGAGGCGACTTCCCACCGCATTTTAGACGCCGCCTTCGACGCGGGCATCAATTTCATCGACACCGCCGACATCTATTCGTCCTGGGTCGAAGGCAACCGGGGCGGCGAGTCGGAGACGATCATCGGCAGTTGGCTGAAAGACCGCCCCCGCCGCAGCGTGGTCGTCGCCACCAAGGCGCGCGGCCGCATGTGGGACGGGCCGAACGGCGAAGGGCTCAGCCGGGCGCACCTGCTGCAGGCCGCTGAAGACAGTCTGCGCCGGCTCCAGACGGACTACATTGATCTGTATCAGGTGCACTGGCCTGACGATCAGACCCCGCTGGAGGAAACCCTGTCGGCGCTGGATGCGCTGGTCCGCGCCGGCAAAGTCCGTTACATCGGGGCCAGCAACTATCCGGCCTGGCTGCTGTGTAAAACCTTGTGGATCAGCGATGTGCATCATCTAGCGCGCTTCGACTGCCTGCAGCCGCATTACAGCCTGTTCAACCGGGCGGAATTCGAGCGCGAGCTTCAGCCATTGTGCCTCGATCAGGGCATCGGCGTCATCCCCTACAGCCCGCTGGCCGCCGGCTTCCTCACCGGCAAATATCGCCGCGGCCAAGCCGACGCCGATACCACGCGGTCAAACAGCGGTCTGATCCAGCGGCTCATCCACGATCCAGCCGCGCACGATGCTCTAGACGTCGTCCGCGAGATCGCCGCCGCGCATCAGGCTCCGGTCGCGCAGGTAGCTTTGGCCTGGCTGCTGGCGAACCCGGCGGTGACGGCCCCGATCATCGGCGCGCGCACCGTCGCCCAGCTTCAAGAGGTGATCGGCGCGGTCGACATCAAACTGTCAGCCGACGAGGTTGACCGTCTGAGCCAGGCCACCCGCGCCTACTGACGGCGACCAGCGTCACTCGTTGAACAGCTCGCCCACGCTGCGCCCTTCGTGCGTCCTGAGGATGACCTCGCCCAGCATGGGCGCCACCGACAGAATCGTCATGTTGGGCAAGATGCGCTCCGGCGGCAGCGGCACGGTGTCGGTGGTGATGATCTCTTTGATGTCCAGTTTTTTGAACCGCTCCACTGCTTGGGGAGCCAACAGCGCATGAGTGAACGCTAGATAGACATCGCGCGCGCCTTTTTCGCGCACCGATTGGATGACGTCGGCGATCGTGCCGCCGGTGAGCACTTCGTCATCCACGACCAGCACATTGTACCCATCCACGTCGCCGATCACGGTCAGCGCTTCCGATTGACCGGTGTTGAACAGCCGCCGCTTCTCGACGATGGCCAGCGGCGCTCCCAACTTCTCGGCGAAATTGCGCGCTTTCTTGGCAAACCCCAGATCGGCGGAGACCACCGCTAGATTGGGTATCTTGCGCTCCAGAACGTGATCGCTGAGCAGGTGAAACGCGGTCAGGTTGTCGCCGGGGATGTTGAAGAATCCCTGGATCTGGCCGGTGTGCAGATCTACCGTGATGTAGCGGTCAGCGCCGGCCGTCTCGATCAGGTTGGCCACCAACCGGGCGGTGATCGGCACGCGCGGCTGGTCTTTCTTGTCTGACCGTGTGTACGACATATACGGGATCACGACGTTGATGCGGCCGGCCGAGTCGCGCTTGAGCGCATCGATCAGGATCAGCATCTCCATGAAGTTGTCATGCAGCGGGTGCGCCATCGTCTGGATCAAGAACACATCCTGGCCGCGCACGCTCTCCTTCAACTGCACGAAGATGTTCTCGTTGGGGAAAACGATCCGTTCCGCATGGCACGGCTCCAGCCCCAAGTATTTGGCGACCTCGGCCGTGAGGACTTTGGAAGCCGAACCAGAGTGCAGCATAATATGACCGTACTGCCCCGGTTCTTGCCTAAGAGGGCGCGGCAGCGCCTCTTTCACCAGTTTCGTGCCGGGCACTTTGATCAACATGCCGCTCATCGTCTGACATCCTTCAACTCGCCGCGCGTTCAGAGTGGATTTTTATCACTTGATCATAGGCTTCGAGCAAGGTCGCCACTGCGCTTTGCGGATCTAATGCACGGGACTGCACCTGCTCGATGACGGTCGCGAAGACGTCTGCCGGGACGCGGCTCAGCAGCCGCGCCAGCAGGGACGCCTGCAGCCGATCGAGCAGTTCGATCTCGATGCGCTCGCGCTCGCGACTGGGCTGGACGCCATCTTGCAGCAGATGCTGCCGATGGGCTTCCAAGGCTTGCAGCAGGGTGTCGATCCCCTGACTTTCGGTGGCGACCGTCTCGATCACTGGCGGCAGCCACAACCGTTCCTGGCTGTCATTGTCATCTGCCGGAGCCGCCTGCATCAGCCGGCCGTGATGGGCGGTCAGCGGCCCCCGGGACACGGGATGTCCCAGTTCGAGCATCGCCCGCAGGGCGCGCACCGTGTGATCAGCGCCGGGGCGATCGGCCTTGTTCACCACCAACACATCGGCAATTTCGAGGATGCCGGCTTTGATGGCCTGCACATCGTCGCCCAAGCCCGGAGCCTCGACGACGACGGTCGTCTGCGCGGTGCGGACGATGTCCACCTCGCTCTGGCCAGATCCCACCGTCTCCACAAAGATGATCTCGAACCCCGCCGCGTCTAGGACGCGGATCGCATCGCGGGTCGCGCGCGACAGCCCGCCCAGGCTGCCGCGCGTCGCCATACTGCGGATGAAAACGCCGCGATCGCCGGCTAGATCGCGCATGCGGATGCGATCCCCCAGGATGGCGCCGCCCGAAAATGGGCTGGTCGGGTCTACCGCGATGATGCCGATGGTGCGGCCGCGCTCACGAAAGGCTTTGGCCAGGGCGTTGACCAGCGAGCTCTTGCCCGTGCCCGGCGCGCCAGTGATGCCGATCACCCAGGCGCGGCCGGTATGTGGATACAGCGCCGCCAGTGCCTGAGGCAGATCGGCCGCGCCGCCCTCGACCGCCGTCAGCAGCCGCGCCAGCGCCCGGCGGTCGCCGGCCAAGACCGGCTCAACCAGCTCCATCGTCATCCCTCACGCCCGCCGCGGTTCATCACCACCTGACGGATATGCTCGATGATGGCCTCCGTGCTCGTCCCCGGGCCGAACACGCCCGACACGCCCGCCGCCCGCAGCGCCGGCACGTCTTCATCCGGAATGATCCCGCCAACCAGCAGCGGCACATCGCGCAGATCGTTCTCGTCCATCAACTGCCGGATGCGCGGCACCAGCGCTAGATGCGCGCCGCTGAGGATGCTGAGGCCGACGACATCCACATCTTCCTGGAGCGCCGCCTCCGCCACCATCTCCGGCGTCTGGCGCAAACCGGTATAAATCACCTCCATGCCAGCATCGCGCAGCGCCCGGGCGATCACTTTGGCGCCGCGATCGTGACCGTCCAGGCCGGGCTTAGCAATCAACACGCGGATGGTTCGCTGATCAGTCATGAGCTGTGAGCGCTCCTGAAATGGCGGGGTGTCATGATCATGTGGTCGCTGGACCCTTACATTTCGATTATAGCAGAAACTCAGACGGTATCACATGCACCCTGAGGGCTGAAGCCGCGACCTGAATAGTTGTGTTTTGGCGGGTGTGATAAAATGTAAACGTAGTTTGGCGGAGGATTCCCCGGCATGAGCGCCCTATCCAACACCAGCCCCTCTCGCAGCCTCTGGCGGGAGTGGCGACTCGCCTGGTCAGTCGTTCCAGATCAGCGGCCAGGTTTTCTGCTGACGCTGCTGGTCTGGTTCAGCGCAGCGGCGCTGTGCCTCGCCTTCGCCGTTCAGGCCTTCCAGATGCGCGGGCGCCCGTTCTTCGGCGCCATGCTCACGCCGTTCCTGGTGGTGGATGGCAGCCAGTCCGTCAATTCCCGCCCCTGGCCCGCCCTGGCGGCCGGCCTGCAGCCGCTCGACCGCGTCGTGGCCATCAACGGCCAGCCGATGTCGCTGACGCCCGGCGACGTCGCCGAGGCGCGGCAGCGTTTCCTGGATTTCATGAGCCGTGTCCGCCCAGGCGACCGTTTGGAAGTCGAAATTGAGCGCCCGACAGACGCGCCGGTGGTGCGGGGGCAGCGGACGATCGTCTGCGCTGCACCCCAGGACGGGATCGCCCGCTGCCGCGCCGCCTACTGGGTGATCCCCCTGCCTCCCAATGACTTCACCGCCCACTTTCTCATCCCGGCAGGCGCGGCCGTCCTGGCGCTGCTGCTCAGCGGCGCGCTGCTGGCGCTGCGCCCCAACCAGGCGCTGGCGCGGATCATCGCCTTGACCGGCGCGGTAGCCGCCGTGCTGCTGGCGGGCAGTTTCAGCGCCCATACCACCTATACCTTGACGCCGGTATGGCTGGTCGCTGTCAGCTTCTTGAGCGGCACGATCGGCATGCTCGCGCTCACGTTCCCCGTCAAGCTGACGCTGCTCTACCGCCGCCCCGGCCTGCTCTATCTGCCGGCGCTGATGAGCGGGATACTGGCGGTCGTGGTCGTGCTCGCCTATCAGAACCCAACCAGTCCCTGGGCTTTTCCGCTGCTGTGGCAGGTCGGCATGTACGCGGCGGCGGCGGCGGCGCTGGTGTTGACTTTCAGCCTGCTGCGGCGGCGCGCTATCGCCACCTCAACCCTGGTGCGCGATCAGTGCAACACCGGCCTCATCGGCCTGGCCATGATCATCCTGCCGGCGCTGCTGTGGGCTGTCAACAACCTGCTCATGCTCATCACGTACCGGACGCTAATCCCGCTGACCAGCGCGGCGGTTATGCCCTTCATCATCCTGCCGATCGCCAGTTTCGCCTACGCTGTGCTCCAGTACCGCACAGTGGACACGGACAAAGTCATCAGCCAGGCGATCACCTACAGCCTGCTGCTCGGCGCGCTGATCATCGGTTACTTCCTGGTCGTTTTCGGCAGCACGCTGGTCACGCGCAGCACGCTCCAGATGGCCGCCAGCGACCCGCTACTGGTCGCGCTCACCGTCTTCGTGATGGCCGTCTTGTTCCTGCCGCTGCGAACGTACCTGCAAAACCGCATTGACCGCATCTACTTCCGCACGCGAGCCGACTATCAGCAGCGGGTAGAAGCCTTCGCCCGCGAGCTGACCTCGCTGGCCGAGCTTGACCAGATCATCGAGGCCTTCCAGCGTCAACTGCGCGAGACGATCGCCCCTGTCAGCGCTTTCGTCTTCCTGCTCAACCGCGACACCGGCAGCTATATGACTGTTGGCGGCGAGGCCTACCGCACCGATATCCGGTTCTCGGCTGACAGCAGCCTGCTGAAGCTGCTCAACGATCCTCAGCAGGAGGATCTGATACACCTGGAGCCGAACCGCCCTTGGCCGCTTGAACTGCGCGACGAACGGGCGCGGCTGAGCATTTTGCGCACGCTGGTCATCGCCCGGCTGCGCGGGCGAAAGCAGTTGATCGGGTTTGTGTCGATCAGCCCGCCGCGCTCCGGCAGCAGGGTCTACCGGTTCGAGGAACTGCGGTTCATCCAGAACCTCACCAACCAGATGGCCATCTCGGTCGAACGCGCTCAGGCGATCGACGCGCTGGAACGCCGGGTGCGTGAGCTAGACGTGCTCAGCCAAGTCAGCCAAGCGGCCAATTTCACCCTGGAGTTCGACGATCTGCTGGAGCTGATCAGCGCGCAAACCGGCAAATTGATCGACTCGCCCCATTTCTACATCGTGCTGCGCGAGGCAGCCACCGACAAGCTGTACTTCGCCTTCTTCTCAGAAGATTACGAGCGCTTCCGCGACCGCGAGAACCGGCGCTGGTTGCTGGGGCGCGATCTGTTCAGCGAGGTGGTGCGGAGCGGCGCCCCGCTGCGGGTTGAGGATTACGCCGCCGCCATGGCGCACCGCAGCGCGCCGATCATCTACGAGGATCCCCAGCTCAAAGCCTGGATGGGCGTGCCGATGATCGTCGGCTCCAACACGCTGGGGATGCTGGCCGCCGGCTCGCCTCAGGCCGACCAGAAGTTCACCGATGACCAGCTCCGCATCTTCGGCGACATCGGCTCATTGGCGGCGACCTCCATCGAAAAAGCTCGATTGTTCGCCGAGACCAACCTGCGCGCGCGCCAGCTTTCGGCGCTCAACGACATCAGCCGCCGGCTGGCGTCTGAACTCCATGTCGAGAGCCTGCTCGAACTCATCACCGCCAGCGCGGTGGACATCCTCGACGCTGAAGCCGGCTCGCTGCTGCTGGTCGTAGATGACGAAACCCGCGACTTGGAGTTCAAAGTGGCCGTGGGCAGCGGCCAGGAACTGGTCGGCTCGCGCTTCCCGGCCAAGCGCGGCCTGGTGGGCGAAGTGGCCAGCACGGGCAAAGGCGTGATCGTCAACGATGCCGCCAACGACCCGCGCTGGGGCGGCGAAGTGGCCAAAGGCAGTTTCAGCACGACGGCGGTGCTGGCCGTGCCGTTGATCGCGCAGAAACAGGTCATCGGCGTGCTGGAGGTCATCAACAAAAAGGGCGGCGGCGCTTACGTCCAGGAAGACCTGGAGCTGCTGGCGACTTTCGCCGCTCAGGCGGCCATCGCCATCGAAAATGCGCGACTGTTCGAGATGACCGACATGCAGTTGAGCAAGCGCGTGGCCGAGCTGCAGGCGCTGGAGCGCATTGACGTGGAGCTCAACCGGTCGCTCGACTTGCAGCGCGTGGCCGATACTACCATGCGGTGGGCTATCGCCAATACCGGCGCCACCGCCGGCGCGCTGGGGCTGGTGGTGGGCGATCCCCCTATGCTCCAGATCCTCTCCCGCCACGGCTACGAGCCGGAAGATTTCCCGCCGGGCGCCGATGGTCAGCTTTGGCCGCTGGACCGCGGCATCGTCAGCCGCGTGATGCGCACCCGCCAACCCGACATCGCCACCGACGTGACGATCGACCCGAACTACATCCCCAGCCTGCGCGGCTCGAAGAGTCAGATCACCGTTCCTATGATGTCCGGCGGCGAAATTCACGCGCTGCTGGTGTTGGAGAAAGACACCGAGCCGCGGCTCAACCTGATCGATTTGGCCTTCGTTCAGCGCCTGGCGGAGCACGCCATCATCGCCATCACCAATGCGCAGTTCTACGCCGAAATGACCCGCGCCAACGAGTGGAAGAGCGAGTTTGTCAGCTTCGTCGCCCACGAGCTGAAGACCCCGATGACGTCGATGAAGGGCTACACCGATCTGCTCATCAGCGGCGTCACCGGCGCGCTCTCTGAGCAGCAGCAGGCTTTCCTGGGGACGATCCGCGCCAACATCGACCGGATGCAGACCCTGGTGAGCGACCTGAACGACGTGACCAAACTGCAAACCAAGAAAATGCCGATGGAGTTCCAGCCGCTGGACTTCCGCGCTGTGGTGACCGAGTCGCTGCGTCCGCTGCTGCGTCAGATCGAGGAGAAGCACCAGACGCTGACGCTCGACATTCCGGACACTCTGCCCGCCATCCTGGCCGATCAGAACCGCCTCATTCAGGTGCTGACCAACTTGCTCAGCAACGCTTACAAATACACCCCGCCTGAGGGTCATATCACGCTGCGCGCGCAGGTCGCCGAAACGAATCGCGACGGCAAAGGCCGAGACCTGGGCCCGGCGCTGCATGTCAGCGTAACCGACACGGGCATCGGCATGAGCGAGGATGATCTCAAGCAGTTGTTCACCCCCTACTTCCGCAGCGACAACCCGCTGGCGCGCGAGCAGCCAGGCACAGGTCTGGGCTTGACCATCGTCCACGGCATCATCGAACGTCATGGGGGGCGTATCTGGGTGGAGAGCCAGATCGGCCAGGGAACGACTTTCAACTTCACCATCCCGCTGGCCGCCGACGCCGCCGCCGAGCCATCAGAGTCAGCGCCTCAGCCCCAGGCCGTCAATTAGACGTAGACGCCCCCGAATCGAAAGGAGCGCTTGCAGAATTGCAGGCGCTCCTGAGCATTTGGGCTCACCTGAAGTTCAGCCGAGATGCGGCATCAGTTTATGGGTGATCCGGTCTTTAGGCTGATAGCCGGTGATGCGTTCGACCGGCTGACCATTCTTGAACAGGATCAGCGTGGGAATGCCCATGATGCCGTAGCGCATCAACACTTCCTGGTTGGTGTCGGCATCGAGTTTGCCGACTTTGAGTTTGCCCGCGTATTCTTCGGCAATCTGATCAACGATGGGGGCGATCATCTTGCACGGCCCACACCACTCGGCCCAGAAATCGACCAAGACGGGTTCGGCTGACTTCAGCACGTCCTGTTCCCAAGTCGCCTCAGTCACTTCAAAGGTCTTGTCACCCATATTCGGTCTGATGCTCCTCTACTATGCCTGCGTCCAGCGCCTATCATTATAGAGTCAGGATCGGCTTTAAAACAGAGCCTTCGTTTGCTAAAATGATTACAAATCAGATGTTGGTTTACCGGCAGCCACATGACGTTAGACGACCCACAGCTTCCAGAACTTACGCGACGTCAAGAAGAGATCCTCTCGCTAATCGTTCGCACCTACACCCAGTCTCCTGAACCGGTCAGCTCTAAATATCTGGCGGAACAGTGCGGTCTGGGCGTCAGCTCCGCGACAGTCCGCAACGAGATGGCGGTGCTGGAGAAACTGGGTTATATCACCGCGCCCCACACCTCTGCTGGGCGCATCCCCACCGAAAGCGGCTTCCGCTATTTCGTCAAGCGTCTGCTCAATACTAGCGATCTCTCGGCAGCGGAGCGCAACCGCATCGCCGAGAAGTTCCAGAGCTCTGCGGCTTCGACCGACCAGTGGATGCGCGTCACCGCCGCCACGTTAGCCCGCACGACCCGCACGGCCGCCCTGGTCACGGCCCCCATTTCGGAGACAAACCGCTTCAAGCATCTGGAGCTCATCGCCATTCAAGGACGCCTGGCGCTGATGGTATTGGTGGTGGTGGGCGGCACGGTGCACCAGCAGATGCTCACGCTAGCCGAGCCAGTCAACCAAGCTCGGCTGAGCGAGGTAGCAGCTCAGATCAACGCGCTCTGCGCCGGGTTGAGCGCCAACGAAATCCACATGAAAAGCGTTCAGCTGCCGCTGCTGGAACGCGAGATGGCCGATTTGGCCGCCGATCTGATGGAACAGTCGGACAACCAAGCGCGCCTCGTCTACCGCGACGGCCTGAGCGAGATCATCAACACCTTTGAGAACGCCGAAGGCGCGCAGCAGGTGGTGCGCGTATTCGAGGAGCGCGCCTTCCTCAACACCATCCTCAATGAAATCTTGACGCCCATCGTCAACCACGTGCAGGTCGTGATCGCCGGCGAGGGCCGGTGGGAAGAGCTCAGTCACCTGAGCATGGTGCTCAGCCGGTA
Organism: uncultured Anaerolineae bacterium; assembly: GCA_937922795.1. Classification (GTDB taxonomy): domain Bacteria; phylum Chloroflexota; class Anaerolineae; order Aggregatilineales; family Phototrophicaceae; genus CFX2. The sequence goes on along the minus strand of CALAJK010000001.1, from coordinate 7,058 downwards.
CGGCATCCCCGGCCAGATCAGCGGCGCGGTCGGGCTGGTTGGGCCGACGCGCCTAGATTACGGGCGGGCGATCAGCACGGTGCGCTTCGTCTCTCATCTGATGACCAGCATGCTCATCAAAATGTACGAGGCAGGCGAAGCGCTCCCCGCGCCGGATGACTCGGCTGCCAGCGCCAGCCAGGAAACCGGCGCTTCCGCCTCAACAACTCATGATAACCTGTTAACGTAATTCTTATAGCTCATCCGCTACACTTAAAGTGTACCCGGACAGCCGGGTACTGAGTTTGTATGGTTTCAGATCGATACCGGGAGGAAAACACGCGTGAGCCAGGACGAAACTCGACCGGCGAACCAGACTGCCGATCAGGAAGCCGTGGCCGAAGCGGCTGCGCAGGAGGCGGCCGCTGCCTCGCCCGCGAGCGAAACGCGCGAAGACGAACTGTCAGCCCTGCAGAAACAGGTCAACGAATACCTGGAAGGCTGGCAGCGCGAACGAGCGGACTTCGCCAATTACAAGAAGCGGGTGGAGCGCGACCTCAAGGACAGCTATCAGAACGCCTCGCTGGACGTTCTGATCAAGCTCCTTCCGGTCATTGACGATTTTGATCGGGCCATGAGCAGCATACCGGAATCCTTTGCCGGGCATGGATGGTTGAACGGCGTGATGCTGATCCACCGCAAATTTCAGAAAATGCTGGACGAATACGGCGTCACCCCGATAGAACCTACTGGACAGCCATTTGACCCGACTCGCCATGAGGCGGTGGGGATGGACGACACGACCGAGGTGGAAAGCGGCCACGTGACCGTGACGCTCCAGAAAGGATACCAGTGCGGCGACCGCGTACTGCGCCCGGCGCTGGTGCGCGTCGCCAGTTGACGCCAAGCGGCTGCGCGGCTCGCTGGCTGCCTTGCGTTCGACCACGCCGTCCGCACATATCATGGCTCGGATCATTCAATTCACGAACAGGAGAGATAAGGACTCATGGGAAGAATCATCGGTATTGACCTCGGCACAACCAACTCGGTCGTGGCCGTCATGGAAGGCGGGCAGCCGGTCGTCATCCCCTCGGCAGAGGGCGGCAATCTGATCCCGTCGGTCGTCGCCATCAACCCGAAGACGGGCGAGCGCCTCGTCGGGCGGGTAGCCCGCAACCAGGCGGTCATCAACCCGGAAAACACCATCTTCTCGATCAAGCGCTTCATGGGGCGCAAATTCAGCGATCCCCAGGTGCAGGAGACGATGAAGCGCATCCCATACAAAGTTGGCGCCGCCCCGAACGGCGATGTCCGCGTCTACATGGACGGCAAGGAATACAGCCCGCCGGAGATCTCGGCGATGGTCTTGCAGAAGATCAAGAAAGACGCCGAAGCCTACCTGGGCGAAACAGTTGACCGGGCAGTCATCACCGTGCCCGCCTACTTCAACGACGCGCAGCGCAACGCCACCAAAGACGCCGGGCGCATCGCCGGCCTGGAAGTGGTGCGCATCATCAACGAGCCGACCGCGTCCAGCCTAGCCTACGGCCTGGGCGAGCACAAGAACGAGATCATCGCCGTCTATGACTTGGGCGGCGGCACGTTCGACATCTCCATCCTGGAGGTGGGCGACGGCGTCTTTGAAGTTCGCAGCACCAACGGCGATACCTACCTGGGCGGCGACAACTTCGACGAGGTGATCATCGACTGGATCGCCAGCGAGTTCAAGAAGGAACACGGCATTGACCTGCGCCAGGACCGGCAGGCGCTGCAGCGGCTGAAGGAAGCGGCGGAGAAGGCCAAGATCGAGCTGTCGAGCACGCTCTCGGCGGAGATCAACCTGCCCTTCATCACTGCTGACGCCAGCGGCCCCAAGCACCTGAACATGACGCTTACGCGCGCCAAGCTGGAGAGCATGGTGCAGCATCTGATCGAGCGCTCCATCGGCCCGTGCGAAGCGGCGCTGAAGGACGCTGGCCTGAGCAAGAACGACATCAACGAGGTCATCCTGGTCGGCGGCATGACCCGTATGCCCGCCATCCAGGAAGCGGTGCGCAACTTCTTCGGCAAGGAGCCGCACAAGGGCGTCAACCCGGACGAAGTGGTGGCGCTGGGCGCGGCCATCCAGGCGGGCGTTCTGGGCGGCGAGGTGAAGGACATCCTGCTGCTGGACGTGACGCCGCTGACGCTGAGCGTGGAGACGCTGGGCGGGGTAGCGACGCCGATGATCCCGCGCAACACCACCATCCCGACCAAGAAGAGCCAGATCTACTCGACGGCCACCGACGGGCAGACCCAGGTTGAAATCCACGTCGTGCAGGGCGAACGGCCGATGGCGGCGGATAACAAGTCGCTGGGCAAATTCATCCTGGATGGCATCCCGCCCGCGCCGCGCGGCGTGCCGCAGATCGAGGTCACCTTCGACATTGACGCCAACGGCATCCTCAGCGTCAGCGCCCAGGATAAGGCGACCGGCCGCCAGCAGAAGATCACCATCACCGCCAGCAGCGGCTTGACCGAAGCCGAAATCCAGCGCATGGTGAAGGAAGCGGAGATGCACGCCGCGGAAGACGCCCGGCGCAAAGAGGAGGCCGAAGTTCGGAACCAAGCTGACTCGGCCGTCTTCGCCGCCGAGAAAGTGCTGCGGGATTTCGCCGACCGGCTGCCTGAAGATGCGAAACAGCGCACCCAGGAGCGCATTGACGCGGTGCGCAAAGCGCTGGAAAAGCAGGACATCGAGCGCATTCGCAGCGCGACCGATGAGCTGAACCGGCAGGTGCAGACGCTCGGCGCTGCTATGTACCAGCAGCCCGGCAGCGCCGAACCGGCGACGGACGGGGCCGGCAGCGGCACGCGCGAGGACGTGGTCGACGCTGACTTCACCGAAGCCTAGTCGTGCGCCGCTTGCGAACCGAGCCTGATGAGGTGGCGTGCAGGGGCGCTCTTAATCTAGCGCCCCTGTGCACCCATTTTGCGGTATACTGGTAACAGCCTGAACTGAACGCCCATTTCAACCAGACGAACCGCGGACAGCAGACAAGCATATGGCACGAGACTACTATGATGTTCTGGGCGTTCCGCGGAACGCCAGCAAAGAGGATATCAAACGGGCGTTCCGTAAACTGGCGCGGGAATATCACCCGGATGTCAGCCAGCATCCCGACGCCGAAGCCCGTTTCAAAGAGATCAACGAAGCCTACGAAGTGTTGTCCGACGAGGACAAACGCGCGCGCTACGACCGCTTCGGCCCGGCCGGCGTGCAGGCGGGATCAGGGTTCAGCGGCGGCGTAGGCTTTGGCGGGTTTGAGGAGATCTTTGAAGAATTCTTCAGCACTTTCGGCGGCGCGCGTACGGCGCGGCGGCGCGGCCCGCGGCCGGGCGAAGATCGCCGGGTGACGACCACCATCACCTTTGAAGAAGCCGTCTTTGGCGTGGAGAAAGAAATCGAGTTCGAGCGGCTGGAGGTGTGCGAGGCCTGCGGCGGTAGCGGCGCTGAGCTGGGCACGTCGCCGATGCGCTGCCCGGAGTGCAGAGGCACGGGTGAAATCCGGCAGGTTCAGCAGACCTTCCTGGGCGCGATGGTGCGCACTAGCACCTGCCCGCGCTGCGCCGGCCGGGGCGAAGTCAACCCGACTCCATGCCGAACCTGCGGCGGCAGCGGTCTGCAGCGCAAGCAGGTCAAGCTGAGCGTGCAGATCCCGCCCGGCGTCCGCGAAGGGCTGCAAATCCAGATCCGCGGCGAAGGCGACGCCGGCGAACGTGGCGCGCCCAACGGCAATCTGTACGTCGTCATCCAAGTCAAAGAGCACAAGTTCTTCAAACGCAAAGACAACGATATCATCCTCGACATCACGCTCAACGTCGCGCAGGCGGCGCTGGGCGACCGGGTGATCATCCCCACCGTCGACGGCGACGTGGAACTGACCATCCCCGCCGGCACGCAGACCGGCAAGGTCTTCCGCCTGCGCGGCAAGGGCGTCCCACGGCTGCGCAGCGACGGCACGACCTCCGGCCGCGGCGACCAGCTCGTGTACGTTCAGGTGGAAATCCCGACCAACTTGACCGTTGAGCAGCGCGAGCTGTTTGAGAAACTGGCCAAGACCTTCGGCGGCGGCGTCCAGCCGCAGTCCAACGGCCGCGGGTTCTTCGAACGGATGATGGACTTCTTCCAGGGCGAACAGTCCTGAGCCGCCCATGGACTGGATCGAAGTCACCCTGAAGGTGGATGGCGAAGCGGCAGAGGCCGCCGCTGAGCTGCTGCAGCGCTATGGCCACCAGGGCGTCGTCATCGAGCAGGATGACATCCCGCCGGAGACCTGGGACGACGGCGAGGCACAGCCGCCGCAGCGATTGACGCTCCGCGCCTATTTCCCAGCGGATGACCGCGCCGAAGCGGCCCGCCTCCAGATCGAAACCGGCCTCAGCTACCTGAACATGATGTATCCGATGCCCGCGCCGTCCTACGCCGTCGTCAAGGAGGCGGACTGGGCAGAGGCGTGGAAAGCGCACTACCACCCGGTGCGCGTGGGCCGCCGCCTGTATATCCGACCGGTCTGGCGAGATGACCCGGCGGAACCCGGCGAGATCAGCATCGCCCTCGACCCTGGCATGGCCTTTGGCACTGGCACGCATCCGACGACTCAGCTCTGCTTAGAAGCGCTGGAAGACCGGGTGAAACCGGGCAGCCGCGTGCTCGATTTGGGCTGTGGTTCGGGCATCTTGGCCATCGCGGCAGCACGGCTGGGCGCGGCCAGCGTGCTGGCGCTGGACACCGACCCGATCGCCGTGGCGTCCGCCCAGCAGAATATCGCCCACAACGGCGTCGCCGCCGTCGTAACCGCCCAGCAGGGCAGCCTGGAGACCGTCATCACCTCGCCCCGCCGGTTCGATCTGCTGGTGGCCAATATCCTGGCCAGGACGATCATCGCCATGTGCGCCCAGCGCTTGGGCGACGTGGTGCGCCCGGAGGGGACAGGGCTGTTCAGCGGCATCATCCACGATCAGGCTGATGAGGTGGAGGCGGCGCTGCGGCAGACCGGCCTGCTCCCCATCGCCCGCCGCCAGCAGAGCGATTGGGTGCTCATCGAAGCGCGGCGCCCCGGCGATGACGATTGACCTTCCTGACGATCGAGGGGACGGCCTCAGTTCAACGGTGAATAGGAGATGAAACGGGCATACTTCCGTTTTCACAACGAGTTGAACTTCTTTCTGCCGCGCAGCCGCAAGTCCACCCTGATCGAACACACCTTCGCCTGGCGCGCCTCGATCAAAGACATGATCGAATCGCTGGGCGTGCCCCACGCCGAAGTTGAACTGATCGTCGTCAACGGCGCTTCGGTGAACTTCGGCTACATCGTGCGCTCAGATGATCAGATCGATGTATACCCAACCTTCGACGCCGTTGATCTGCCCGACCGTGTGCGTTTGCGCCCGCCGCTGCCGTCCTGCCCATCATTCATCCTCGATCAGCACCTCGGACGCCTGGCAGCTTACCTGCGGATGCTGGGTTTCGACACCCTCTACCGCAACGATTACCACGACCCCGAACTGGCGCAGATCTCCCACCGCGAGGGGCGGGTGCTGCTGACGCGCGACGTTGGACTGCTCAAACGCAGCCTGATCACCCACGGTTACTACGTGCGCGAGACGCACCGCGAACGTCAGCTCATCGAGATCACGCGGCGCTTCAACCTGCTGGACGTGATCACGCCTTTCAAACACTGTATGAAGTGCAACGGCCTGCTACGGCCGGTCGAAAAATCAGCCGTGCTGCACCGCCTGCCGGACAACGCCGCCCGCTGCTACGACGAGTTTCACATTTGCACATCGTGCGAACGCATCTACTGGAAGGGCACACACTTCGAACGGATGCACACCCTGATGACGCGGGTGCTGTCCCTAGCCTGACCGGTTGATGGAACTCACGCATCAACATCAAGGAGCGGATCCGCAAGGAGTAGGGGCGCGCCACTGTGTACGCCCGACAGGGCAGCCCGCTCATCGACAGATACATCGGTCTGTCTCCAGATCTTGATGCGCTTGCCCCGGAGTCTCACCAGACTCTTATGGCTGCCGGGTGTATATTCACCTATAATAGAATTTGTGACGTTCAGCACAAACTGAACGCTGTCAATCGACGCTAGATCCAACAGAAAGTCGTTCGCACACATGGCTCACCTGCAGGGCAGCGCGCGCGCCGCTTACGTGCGCGATATGTTCGGGCGCATCGCCAAGCGCTACAACCTGATGAACCGGCTGATGACCGGCGGCCAAGATTTACGCTGGCGGCGCTTCGTGGTGCGCCAAGCCAACCTGCCGCCGAACGGAAAACTGCTCGACCTAGCTACGGGCACGGGCGACATCGCCTTTGAAGCGCTGAAAGCCGTGCCCACCGCCCACGTGTTCGGCGCGGATTTCGCCGAGCCGATGATGCGGGTCGGCCAGCGGCTGCCGCTGGGCGAGCGCGTGCGCTGGACGAGCGCCGACGCGCTGCACCTGCCCTTCCCCGACAACACCTTCGACGCCGTGACCTCCGGCTACCTGGTGCGCAATGTGATCGACATTCCGCGCACCTTGGCCGAACAACTGCGCGTGCTGAAACCGGGCGGGCGCATCGTCGTGCTCGACAGCTCACCGCCGCCCCCAACGCCGCTGCGTCCGTTCATCACGATCTACCTACGCTATGTTATCCCGCTGCTGGGTCGGCTGGTGGTCGGACCGGGCGGCGCTGACGCCTATCAGTACTTACCCAGCTCGACTCAGGCTTTCAAAACGCCTGATGAACTGGCGGCGCTGCTGCAAGCCGCGGGCTTCCAGAATGTCCGCTACCAGACCTTCATGTTCGGCACGATGGCCGTCCATTGGGGAGAAAAGCCGCCCATCCGTTGAACGCAAAGCCGAGCCGCCCCGGCGCTCAACCCAATATGCACTATACTTAGTGTAAAATCAGCGATCAAAAGTTGAATGCATTGAACAGTGGTTGTGTCTCGAAGTGAGAGCAAAGCCGCCGGCGCAGCTCAGGTGATGTCAGTTCACCGTTAGGTTCACAGACAGCCCGTTTGGCATGAACCCAACGGGGT